>CALKAA010000203.1 GCA_937983495.1 uncultured Gemmobacter sp.
TCACGCGTTCGGCCGCCTGGGCATAGGCCGCGCGGGCGGAAAGGCCCGAGCCAACCCAGGCAGGGGCGACCAGCGTCACCTCGCCCTTCACCCCGTCCAGCACCGCCACCACCGAGGGCCGCATGAGCAGCGCATCGGGCAGACCCAGCGGATCGGGGTTCACGTTCGGCAGATGCTCGACCAGCCGGATCATGTCATAGCCCAGATAACCGAACAGCCCTGCCGCGATGGCGGGCAGATCGTCGGGCATCTCGATCCGGCATTCGGCCAGCAAAGCGCGCAGCGTATCCAGCGGGTGCCCTTCAAGCGGCTGGAAGGCCGCTGCGTCAAAGCGGGCCTCGCGGTTGATCTCGGAGGCCTCGCCCCGGCAGCGCCAGATCAGATCGGGCTTCATACCCACCACCGAATAGCGCCCGCGCACCTCGCCCCCCGTGACGCTTTCCAGCATGAAGGTATCGGTCCGCGCCTCGCCCAGTTTCAGCATCAGGCTGACCGGCGTATCCAGATCGGCGGCGATGCGGGCATGGACCAACTGGTTCTGCCCGGCATTCCAGCCGCGCTCAAAGGCCTCGAAACTTGAGATCATCGTCATTCTCACTCGGCCTTTCAGCGGATTCTGGCATGCAGCGCGTCAATGGCGGCCTGATTGAAGCTGATGCCTGCTTGCGTGGCCAGACCGGCGGCGAACAGCGCATAGGCATCCTGTGCCATGCCCTGATCGACCTGCGCGGCAATCGCGGCCTTCAGCGCCTGACCATCGGCCCCGGCCTGATCGGCGGGCATGATGTCATCGACCTGCACAAGGCCGACATAGCCGGGGGTTTCCACCAGCGCCACCGCGCCTTTTTCGGCCTTGAAGGCGGTTTCAATGAGAGTATCCGGCACGCCCTCGATGCGGCCTTCGCGCGCGATCTCGGGCGCGACATCGACGATGCCGAAGCGGCCCAGATTGGCCCCCTTGGCGATCTCGGCCTGGATGGTTTCGGCCTGCGCCAACAGCGCCTTGTGCAGGGCATCGGCGCGGGTGGCCTCGGTCACCGCAGCGCGGGCTTCCTCAAACGGGATCGGGGCGGGGGCCACGATCTGCTCCATACGCAGCGCGACAAGGCCGCCATCCTCAAGCTGCACGGCTTCGGGGAAATCACCCTCCTGCGCGGCCTCGGCGGCTTTGCGGAAGGCGGGGTAGCCGGCGATTTTCTCATCCGACTGGGCGGAGAAGTCGATGCTGCCCAGGGTCATGCCCTGTTCCTTGACCAGATCCTCCAGCGTGGCCCCGCCAACCAGCGCATCATCCACCGCCTCGATCTTGTCGCCAATGGCGCGGCGGGCCGCATCCATCTGGTATTCGGTGGTGAGATCGGCTTTCGCCTCGTCAAAGCTGGTTTCCTGCGCGGCCAGAATGCCGTTCATGCGATAAAGCGCCGGCCCAAGGTCAGAGGGCAGCGGGCCGGTCACGCCCGGCTCGGTCAGGGCAAAGATCGCCTCACCCGCCGCGCCGAGTTCCGCCCTGGACACATCGCCCATGTCGATGTCGAGCAGTTTCAGACCACGGGCCTCGACCAGCGCCTCAAAACTTTCGCCTGCGTCCAACTGCGCCTTGGCGGCCTTGGCTTCGTCCTCGGTGGCAAAGACCAGACGTTCCACCAGGCGACGCTCGGGCTTCAGGTATTCCTCGGCGCGGCTGTCATAGAGCGCGCGCAGCTCGGCCTCATCCACCGGCATCGAGGCTGCAAGCTCCTCGGGCAGGAGAACGGCATAGGTGATCCGCTTGGCCTCTGGCTTGGTGAAGGCCGCGATATTGGCCTCGTAATAGGTTTTCAGCGCGGCCTCATCGGGTTCGGCCAGCGGTGTGGTCAGGCTCGCCTCTGTCAGGGTCAGGATCGACAGCGCGCGCCGCTCGGCGATATAGGCCAAGAGCGTGTCGGTCAGCGCGGCGGGTGCGGAGAAGCCCGAGGCCACGGCACCGGTCAGCAGGCTGCGTGCAATGTCGTCACGCACACCATTTTCATACTCGCGCACATCGAGATTGTTCTGTTCCAGAGTGTCCTTGTAGGCGCGCTGATCGAACTTGCCATCGACGCCCCTGAAATTGGGCATCGCGGCAATCGCCTGCGCCACCCGGGCATCGCCGACGGAAAGACCGATGCGCTTGGCCTCATTGTCCAGCGCATAGGTGGTCACGAGGTTCTGGCGCACCTGTGCGTCGATGCCGAATTGCTGGGCCTGCGCCAGATCGAGCGGCACGCCAAGCTGTTGGCTGGTGGCGCTGATCTGGTTTTGCAGCGCGCGCAGATAGCGGTTGCCGTCAATATCGGTGTCACCCACCCGACCGATGGCCGTGGCGCTGGTGCCATAGCTGGTGATGCCATAGCCGCCAAAGCCGGTGACCACCATCGCCAGCAAGGCCCAGGCAAGGAACGTGCCCCCGCGGCGCTTGCGCTTCGGGCTGTCGGTCTGGGTGTCTTGCGTCATCGGCTGGCCTGCTGTCTGGGGCTTTGGCCTCAGGTTCTATGCAGTTCACCGCCAGACGGCAAGAGGCGCGGGCTTACCCGTGAAACGCAGAAAGGCGCTGGAACAGCGCGGCGATGCCGCCCGTGTCCACATTGGCAAAGGCAATGCGGAACTGGCGCGCGCCCTCGGGGTGGGTGTCGGGCTGGAACATGGTGCCGGGCAGCATGAGGACGCCCGCCTCGCGCACCAAGCGCTGCGCAAGTTGCGGCGAGGGGGTGGCGAAGGGATGTTCGACATAGGCAAAGTAAGCGCCGCAGCCCATCAGCCGCCAATCGGGCAGGGCCGAGAAGCCCGCAACCATGGCGGCGCGGCGGCGCAGGATCTCGGCCCGCTCGCCCACGACCCATGGGCCAAGGTGCCGCATCCCCCAAAGCGCGCCGATCTGGCCCAACTGGCCGGGGCAAATGGCGACGGTATCGAGGAATTTCTCCACCTCGGCCAATTGGCGGGTGCTGGCCGCCACTGCGCCCACGCGATGCCCGGTCAGGCGATAGGCCTTGGAGAAGGAGTAAAGATGGATCAGCACATCCTCCCAATCGGGATCGGTGAAGAGATCATGGGGCCGCCCCTCCCGGCTGTCGAAATCGCGGTAGGTCTCGTCCAGGATCAGCGCGAGGCCGCGCGCGCGGCACAGGTCGCGGAACGCGGCGATCAGGGTGGGCGGATATTCCACCCCGCCGGGGTTGTTCGGGCTGACCAGCGCAATGGCGCGGGTGCGCGGCGTGATGAGGGCGGCGGCTGCCTCCGGGTCAGGCAGCAGATCGGCCCCGGTGGCCAGCGG
>CALKAA010000204.1 GCA_937983495.1 uncultured Gemmobacter sp.
TTCGGATATCGGCGATGACCTGACCGTGCGCAACACCGGCTCGGCCACCATTGGCGGCACGCTGACGGTTGCGGGCGACGGGATCGGCAGCAACACCCGCGTTGCGGGCGATCTGACGGTTTCGAGCGGCGGGCGCCTCAACAGCACGACCGAGGTGATGGCCGGCGGTGAGGTGGTGGTCAACGGCAATGCGACGCTGGCCGGGAATACCGATGTGGTCGGGACTGGCAGCCTGACGGTGCAGCAGTCCGGCACGCTGACGGGCGCGGTGACGCTGGCGCAGAACGCTGATGGCGATCTGAACGGCACCGTGACGGGGGCCGTGACCAATGCGGGCGATCTGGATGTACGCGGCACGGTGACGGGCGCGCTGACCACCGCAGCCACTGGCGTTACCCGCGTCGATGGGGCGCTGAGTGCGGGCAGCTCGGTCACCAACTCTGGCACCATGGTGGTGCAGGATGCGGGTGTGCTGACGCTTTCGGGCGGCAATGTGCTGCGCACGCAAGACGGGGCCACCACCACCATCGAGGGGCGCGTGGTTGGCAATGTGGCCGATCAGGTCGATGGTGCGGGCTTTGGCCGCACGGTGCTGAGCGGCGGTCAGGTGACCGGCACGGCCTCGCTGGATGGTCAGTTCGAGAATACCGGCACCAGCAGCATCGGCGGCGATCTGGATTTGCAGGATGATGCGGTGGCGGTGATCGGCGGCGCATTGACCGTGACCGGGGATACCATCAACCGCAACAGTCTGACGGTGAATGGCACGCTGGTCTCGGGGCTGGAGAATCAGGTCGGGGCCACCACCACGGTCAGCGGCACCGGCGCGGTGCAGGGCGATGTGACGAACCGTGGCACGCTGGGGCTGGCAGGGGGCGCGGAGGTGCGCGGCAACCTGACCACGCTGGGCGCAGGGGTGGTGAATGTCACCGGCACGGCGGCCAATCCCTCGGAGGTGACGGGCACTTTCACCAATGGCGGCACGCTGAATGGCAATGCCACCGGCGCGGGCAATCTGCGGCTGGAGGCGGGCAGCTTTGTGAACAATGGCACGGTGTCGAATGCCGGGCCGGGCACGGGCGCTTTCATCATCGCGGCGGATACGATCACGCTGAATGCGGGGTCCAGCCTGGCAGGTGACATCTCGTTGCGCGGCGATATTTTCAACCATATCAGCCTGACCTTCAACGAGCCGACACAGCTTTATGGGGATCTGACCAATCGCAGCGACGGCACGCTGACCATCTCGGCGGCGGTGGATGCCGATGGCAACAGCATTACCAATGCGGGCGCGATTGCGGTGACGGCGACCGGCAGCATTGACGGCAGCCTGACCAATACGGCCACCGGCACCGGCACGGTGGCGGGGGATATTTCGGGGGCCTTGTCCAATGCGGGCACCCTGACCGTGACGGCCGATGTGGGCGGTGCGGTCAGCAACACCAATCAGTTGACGATGACCGGCGAGATTGGCGGTGCCTTGACCAACAGCGGCACGGCCAATGTGACCGGCAATGTGGCGGGCAGCGTGGCGAATAGCGATCAGTTGGTGCTGGCAGGCAATGTCGGCGGCAACCTGAGCAATGACGGCACCGCCGATGTGACCGGCGCGGTGACCGGCAATGTGACGAATACCGATCAGCTTGTGCTGGCGGGCAATGTCGGTGGCGGCGTGACCAACAGTGGCACCGCCGAGATCACCGGCGCAGTCACCGGCACGGTCTCGAACAGCGGCAGCCTGGTGCAGAACGGCAATATCGGCGGGCTGGTCAATGACGGCACCGCCAACGTGACCGGCAATGTGGCCGGCAATGCCAGCAACACCGATCAGCTTGTGCTGGCGGGCAATGTGGGGGGCAGCCTGACCAATGACGGCACCGCCGAGGTGACGGGCACTGTGACCGGCACGGTCACCAATCGCGGCGATCTGGTGCAGAATGGCACGATCGGTGCGCTGGTGAACGAGGGCGAGGCCGAGGTGAACGGCGATGTGCGGGGCAATGTCTCCAGCACCGACCGGCTGGTGCTGGCAGGCGATGTGGGCGGCAGCCTGACCGCTTCGGGCCAGGCGACGGTGACCGGCGATGTGGCGGGCGCGCTGTCGAATGCCGGCACGATGACGCTGACCGGCAATGCCGGCAGCACGCTGGGCAATACCGGCACCCTGACCATGACCGGCACGGCGCGCGGTGCGGTGACCAACAGCGGCAGCATGACCCTGACCGGCGATGCCGGGTCCAATGTCACCACCAGTGGCAGCCTGACCATGGTCGGCGATGTGGGCGGGCGGCTGCGCAACAGCGGCACGCTGACCTATGAAGGCGCGGTGACCGGAGCTTTGGTCAACACGGCGACGGGCTCGGTCCGGCTGACCGATACGACCAGCACGGCCAGCATCTCCAATGCGGGCCTGATGGAGTCGGGCGCGGGCGTGCGCGTTGTGGCGACCGACGGGCTGGCCAATAGTGGCACGCTGACCCTGGGGGGGGCGCTGCGCGGCGATCTGAACAATACCGCCAGTGGCCGGGCCACTCTGGCAGGCAATGTGACCGGCCAGGTGACCAATGCGGGCACGCTGGTCACCCGGGGAGACGTTTCGGGCCGCCTGACCAACAGCGGCTCGGTGCGGCTGGGCGGCGATGTCGGCGGCACGATGCGCAACCTGTCGGGGGGCACTGTCACGCTGACGGATGATGTTGCGACGGGCCGCGTGGTCAACCAGGGCCGTCTGGTGGTGAGTGATGAGTTCACCCTGTCCACGGATGAGACAGTGCTGAACCAGCGCAGCGGCACGCTGATTCTGGGCGGCGAGATCACCAGCGGTGTGACCAGTGCCGGGTCCATGACGTTGAACGGCGGCAGGGTTGGCGGTGCGCTGGTCTCCACCGGCACGCTGAGAGCGGCCGGGGACAGCGTGGTTGCCGGGGGGCTGCGGCTGAATGACGGCACGGCCAGCCTGCTGGAAGGCGGCAGCATTCGCGCCGGGCGCGGGATCGTCATCGGGCGCGAGGCCAGCCTGACTTCGGAGGGCGATCTGACCGGCCGGCTGCGCAATGCGGGCAGCTTCACCCAGGATGGTGACATCCGGGGGAATGTCGTGAACCGCCGGAGCGGCACGATGGATGTGAACGGCACCATCCGTGGCAATGTGCAGAACAGCGGCACCGCGACCCTGGAAGGGGAGGTGCGCGGCAACGTGACCCAGACGGCGGGGCGCATGACGCTGGGCGGGAACCTGACGGTGACCGGCACCTTCACCACCGGCACCAATCTGGAGATCGGCGAGAGCATCGAGCTGGATACCAACCGTTACCAGTTGGCCGAGGGCACGGTGACCCGTGTGGCAGGCACGCTGACCGCAGCGGAGGGCATTCTCAACGAAGGGCGCCTGTCACTGGCCGGCACCGGCACCGTGACGGGCGACATCACGGGCGGGGTGATCATCGCCCGGACAGGGGCCACGATCGACGGGGCCATCATCAATGCCCAGGTGGTGAACATCGCCGATCGTGACAGTGGCGCGGGCAGGGGCGCGGTGGTGCCTGGGGCTGCGGGCCCGGTGCCCGGCCCCATCGAGCTGGATACCCTGCGGGTGACCCGGCTCATTGGCAATGAGACCGAGCTGGTCTTCGATCTGGATCTGAACAATGGCGATCCGGGGGCGCAACTGAGCGATGTGATCGTGGCCGATGACGGCAATGCCGACACGGCGGATGTGAGCGGCAGCTTCAACGTGACGTTCAACTTCGATCCCGATGCGACGGTGGTTCAGCCCGGCGGCCCGATCCAACTGATCGAAGGCACCATCGCCGAAGGCACGGATTTCAACCCGATTTTCGACGAAATGCCGGGCGATAACCTGTTCGATTTCACCCTGGTGACCGACAATGCCACCGGGCTGTTCCTGCAATCCGAACTGGACCGCGACATTTCGGCCCTGGCGGGCAGCGTCAGCCTGTCGCAAAGCATCATCGGCGCACTGGTCAACCGTCCGACCAGCCCCTTCACGGTGGGGCGCGCCATCGAGGAAGAAAAGAACTGCGCCCCCGGTGGCTGGGCGCGGGCCACGGCGGGGCGCGTCAATGCCAGCGGCGACACGACGAGCGTCGGTGCCCCGCAGGAAAACAGTGTCTCGGCCAACTATTCGGGCATCCAGTTCGGCGGCGACCTGTCCTGCTTCAATGGCTCCATCGGCGGTTGGGACATGGCGTTCGGCGTGATCGGCGGCATGAACCGGGGCTCTGGCACCCTGTCCACCGCGCGGATCGCCGAAGACAGCAGCGCGGTGTCCAGCCCGACGCGGGCGAAGTTCGACCAGACCTATCTGGGCCTCTACACCACGGCCTCCAAGGGCAATGTGGTGGCCGATCTTCAGGTGCGCAGCGAAAAGACCGATTTCACGCTGAACAATGACGATATCGGTGGGATGTTGCTGAGCGATGCCAAGATGGGGTCAAGGGCGACCACCTTCTCGGGCTCGATCTCGGCCAGCTTCCCGATCAAGGAAACCGGCTGGAATCTGGTGCCGACGGCGGGCTTCATGATCTCCAAGTCGAAGACCGACTCGCTGGCCTTCGGCTTCAAGCCGAACAGCGATGGCAGCGCCTCGGCGAACCGGGCCTCGTTGCAGATCGACGATCACACGATGAAGCTGGGCTTTGCGGGCCTGTCGGCCTCGACGGTGCGGATTGCCCCCAGCGGCAATGCGGCGACGAGCTATTTTGTCACCGGCACCTATTACAAGGACTTCTCGGACGATCTGACCTCGACCTTTGACTCGACGCAGATCAACCTGACCGATGATCAGAAGCGGCTGAGCTCGCAGACGCTGGGGTCTTATGGTGAGATCAGCCTTGGGGTCAGCTATCTGAAGGTTCTGGAAACCACCGAAACGGGCCGGGCGGCGAAGCAGTTCAACGCTTCGGTGCGGGTGGACGGGCGGTTCAGCGGCTCGATGGACAGCGCGGCCATCACGGGCCAGGTGCGCTGGCAGTTCTGAGACCAAGGCCGGGCCGGGGTGCGGAGGTCATGCTTGACCTTGGCCCGGCCCGGTCGCACAATCCGCGCATCACGGATGGGGCGCGCTGCCGATGGGCGGGCGCGGCCCTCGCATTACAGATTGGACGGCGATGTCTTTGTTCAGCAAGGTGGCCTGGAAAGAGGGCCTTTTCCTTCAACCTCAGCATCTTCAGCAGGCCGACCGCTATCTGGAAAACCTGATCGACGCCCGCTTGCGGCGGTTGCGGCCCTATTTGTGGGGCTTTGCCGATCTGGTGATCGACCGCGATCTGGCACAGCAGGGCAAGATCGGTTTGCGCCGGGTGTCCGGCGTGATGCCCGATGGCCTGGCTTTCGATGCCCCCGGCGCCGGCCCCTTGCCGCAGCCGGTGATCTGCCCGGAAGATGCGGCGGGGCAGTTTGTCTGGCTGACCCTGCCCGAAGTTTCGCCCAATGGCCGTGACATCGGCCCCGAGGAGGAGGGCGGTTCGACCCGCTGGCGGCTGACCTCGGAGAGCGTGGCCGACAATGCGGCGGGCGCGCGGACCGAGCATCTGGTGGAAATTGCGGTGCCGCGGCTGGAGCTGGCGATTCGCCGCACGCCGCGCCCCGGCTATCAATGCCTGCGCATCGCCCGCATCCACGAGATGCGCGACGGGGTGATTGCGCTGGATGACGGGGTGCCGCCGCCCGCGTTGATCCTGGGGGCGCATGCGGTGCTGGGCGGATACCTGAGCCGTGTGCTGGGCTGGGTGGAGGCCAAGCTGGAAACGCTGGCGCGCTATGCCGCCGATCCGTCCTCGGGCGGGGGGATGCAGGCCACCGATTACCTGATGCTGATGACGCTGAACCGCGAGGTGAACGGCTTGCGCCATCTGGCGGGGCTGGATTGCGTGCATCCGGAGGAGTTGTATCTGCGGCTGGTGGGGCTGGCGGGGGAGCTTGCGACCTTTGACAATGGCAGCCGTCTGGCGGCGAAATATCCGGCTTATGACCATGCCGATGCCAAGGCCAGTTTCACGCCGGTGGTGATGGATATTCAGCGCGCGCTGTCGCGCGATGTGGGCCGCGCGGTGCGCTTGCCGCTGCGCATGGTGCGGCAGAATTCCTATCTGGCCGAGGTGGCGGATCGCAACCTGTTCCGCGAGGCGACCTTCGTGATCGAGGTGGAAAGCGCCAAGCCGCTGGCACAGGTGATGTTGCAGTTCCCGCAGTTGTGCAAGGTGGGCCCCAACACCCGGATGAGCGAGATCGTGAAGAACAACCTGCCCGGTATCGGCTTGGTGCATCTGCCCAATCCGCCGCGGCAGATCCGGGTTGTCGCCTCGAACGTGTATTTCCTGCTGGACCGCAACACGCCGTTGTGGTCGGAGTTCTCCAGCGCGCCGGCGATCGGCATGCATTTTGCGGGCGACTGGCCGGAGCTGAAGCTGGAATTCTGGGCGATCCCGGAAAAGCTGTAAGGCTGTGATGCTGGAGCAGCGGGCCCGGATGGCCCGCGACGAGAAAGACCCAATGGCCCGCCTGTCCTCGCGCGGGTCAGAGTGCCGGGAGGGCAGGACCATGGCTGGAGGCGATGATCGCGACAAGACGGTGATCGGGGG
>CALKAA010000205.1 GCA_937983495.1 uncultured Gemmobacter sp.
ATTCAAGCGCTCTCCCATCTGAGCTATGACCCCACCGGGTAACGCAACGCTATGGGTTTTACGTTGCGGTGTCGGGTATTTAGGGGATGGCATCGAAGGGGGCAAGTGAAAAACGCCCCCCGTCCTGCGAAAATTTTCGTCGAAAATTTGCGCCCCGCGATCCCTGCGCGAGGCGCGAGCGCGTCAGACTTCTTCTTCGTCACCGGCCACATCGGCCAGATCATCCAGCGAGACGTTGTCATCGGCATCGTCTTCCAGCAGATCATCGTCCAGATCCGCATCGTCTGTGACACCGGCGGCCAGCAGATCTTCATCGGTGTCCAGATCGTCCACCAGCACGTCATCGTCCTTGTCAGGCACAGCGCGCGAGATCACCGCAGCGGCCAACTTGCGACGGGCGCTTTCGATATCCACCACCTCGCCCGTGTAGGGGCTGACGATCGGGCTGCGGTTCAGGTCATAGAAGCGTTTGCCGGTGGTCGGGCAGAGGCGCTTCGTCCCCCATTCTTCATTGGGCATGGTGATTCCCTTGCTCATGGCCCCGGATGGGCCGGAATCGGGCGGCTCCGCCCGCGAATGCTGGCGCATGCCATAGGGCGGGGCATCTGTCAAAGGCTTTTCGCAACCGCCCCGCTCTCCGCGCCATAGCCATTGCACCGGGCAGGCACATGGCTATTCTGACCGCCCGCAGCAAGGCCCGCCATGCCCATTCTCTCCTCCGCCCAGCCGGGTGCACCTCCTCTCGAGATCACTCTGCGTCGCTCGGCTCGGGCGCGACGTTTCAGTTTGCGCGTGTCGCGGCTGGATGGGCGGATCACATTATCGCTGCCTTTGCGGGCGCGCGAGGCGGATGCGCTGGCTTTCGCCCATGCTCAGGAGGACTGGCTGCGCCGGGCGCTGGCGGCCCTTCCCCGTGTGCCCGCCATCAGCTTTGGAACCGAACTGCCATTTGAAGGCGTGCCACATCGGCTGATCCCCGGAACCGGCCGCGCGATCCGGGCCGAGGACGGGATGCTTGCCATTCCCGGTGATCCGGCCCAGATGAGGCGCCGTTTGGCGGCATGGTTGAAAACCCGCGCCCGCGACCGGCTGGCCGCAGCATCAGATCATTTCGCGGCGCGATTGGGACGCCCCTATTCCAGCCTGGCGCTGCGTGACACCCGGTCCCGCTGGGGCAGTTGCACCCATGATGGACGGCTGATGTATAACTGGCGGCTGATCATGGCCCCGCCCCTGGTGCTGGATTATGTCTGCGCGCATGAGGTGGCGCATCTGGCCGAGATGAACCACTCGTCCGCCTTCTGGGCTGTGGTAGAGTCCCTGATGCCCGGCCATGCGCCCCATCGTGCTTGGCTCAAGGCACACGGCCAAACCCTTCAAGCCTGGCGTTTCGACATCTGACCTTTGCGCCTCATGCGACCGGACCACGACAGTCTGACGTGAGCAAGACTGGCCTCAATGGGAACTGACCCAGATGAGGGCAGGCCCCGACAGCCCGCAAGGAGGCGCTTGACCCGGCCCCTTGCCCGGTGTTTCGCTGCCATCATGAAAAGCCCACGCGCCCCATCCGACGCCGCCGCGCATGAGCGGCTTTACCGCAGCCTGCGCGCGCAGGTCATGCATGGCGAACTGGCCCCCGGTCAGGCCCTTACCCTGCGCGGCCTTGGCAAGACCTTTGGTGTCAGCATGACCCCTGCGCGTGAGGCTGTGCGACGGCTTGTGGCCGAGGGGGCGCTGACACTCTCCTCCTCGGGCCGGGTCGCCACCCCTGAACTGAGCGCAGACCGGATCGAAGAACTGGCCGCCATCCGCGCCCTGCTGGAGCCCGAGCTGGCGGCGCGCGCCCTGCCCCGCGCCCATTTCGCGCTGATCGACCGATTGGCTGCGATCAATGCCGCCAATGCCGATGCGGTGGCCCGGCAGGATTCGGTGGCCTATGTGCGCACCAATCTGGAGTTTCACCGCACGCTCTATTTGCGCGCGCAGGCTCCGGCGATGTTGGCCATGCTGGAAACCGTCTGGCTGCAACTGGGGCCGACGATGCGCGCCCTGTATTCCCGCCTGCGCCGCAATGAACCGCCGCAGCACCATCGCATGATCCTTGCCGCCCTGCGGGCAGGAGATGAACCGGGGTTGAGACTGGCGATTCGTACCGATGTGACACAGGGGTTGCGCCACCTCGCTGGCTAAGCCCGACCTGCGGCCGCCGAAAGGCTGAACGGATCAATCCCCATCGAGCGCAGCGCACGCCCCCATTTCGCGTCATCGTCGGTGGCAAAGATCAGCCCTTCGGGGACTGAAGCCGTCAACCAGTCATTGCGGGCAATCTCGCCCTCCAACTGACCGGGCCCCCAGCCGGCATAGCCAAGCGCCAGCAAAGCCTGAGATGGCCCCCCGCCCTGCGCCAGATCGGCCAGAATATCCTGGGTCGCCGTCATGGCGAGCCCACCGGGAACGACCATCGACCCGATCTTCGGCGCATATTCGCGGCTGTGCAGCACAAAGCCTCGCCCTCGCTCGACCGGACCACCGAAATGCACCCGAATATCCCGACCGGAAGGCGTTCGCGCGATCTCCAGATGATCCAGCAGCGCCGCGAAACTCAGATCCGGCGAGGGCTTGTTGACAATCAGCCCCATCGCCCCTTCGTCACTATGCGCGCAGATCAAGATCACGCTTCTGTCAAAGCGGGGGTCACCCATGCCGGGCATCGCGATAAGGATCGAGCCTGAAAGGTCCATTCTTCTGATATGACCCCTTCCGCTGGGCTGTGCAACCCGGCCACAGCCGAGACGCTTCGCCGGAATGTGATTTCCCATTCCGGTGGGCGTGCCTATGTTCAGGGCATGACTCGGATCCTCGCCCTCGCGCTTGCCTTGCTGCCTGCCACCCTGCTGCCCTGTGGGGCCGAGGTGCTGCACCAGGACGACATCGTGAAGGCAGAGCTGTTGCCAGGCTGGCGCGAATCTGATGGCCGCCAGATGGCCGCGCTGCACCTGCAACTGCGGGACGAATGGAAAACCTATTGGCGCGCACCTGGCGATGCCGGCGTGCCCCCGGAGTTTGACTGGTCGGGCTCGGAAAATCTTGCCAGCGTGCGCCCGATCTGGCCGCGCCCGGACCTGTTCGATTTTCAGGGCATGCAAACCATCGGCTATAAACACAGCCTCGTTCTCCCTCTGGAAGTCACTCCGCTGGACCCGTCGAAACCTGTCGTGCTGCGTGCATCGGTCGATCTGGGCCTTTGCAAGGATATATGTGTACCGGCGCAACTGGTGCTGGGTGATGACCTGCCGGTGCCCGGTGCGCCCGATCCGCTGATCGCCGCGGCACTTGGCAATCTGCCCCAGGAGGGCAGCAGCGCTGGCCTGGTCGATCTTGCTTGCAGCACCGCCCCCATCAAGGATGGGCTACGGGTGACCGCGCGTATGACCCTGCCGCAAGGCATTGGCCCCGAAACCGTCGTGATGGAACCGGAAGCACCCGTTTGGGTGTCTGATGCAACCGTGCGCCGCGAGGGAGACGTGTTGATCGCAGTCGCCGATTTTGTGCCCGGCCCGGGACAGGCTTATGATTTCACCTCCGAAACCCTGCGCCTGACCGTTCTGGACGAGGCCCGCGCCGTCGAAGTGACCGGCTGCCCTTTACGATAGGGACGGCGAGACGAGCGCAGCAGCAATCCGCGCCGCCAAGGCCTGCGCCACAGCCTCTTTGCCCATGCGCGGCCAAGCCTCCGCCCCCGTATCGGAAATCAGCGTGATCGCATTCTCGCTGCCACCCATGATACCGGTTTCGGGGCTCACATCATTCGCCACGATCCAGTCGCAGCCTTTGCGCAGACGCTTGGCCAGTGGGTACAAATGGCGCAGTCCCTGGGAATTTTTGTTTCATAATTTAAAACACAGTGTCGATAGTGGTTTGTGAGGATCATTTAAGAATATTTTAAAGAATTAAGGAGAGCTTATGAAATTGGTTTTTATTTTTTTAACTCTAATGATGGTTACAGATCGGAAGAGCACACGTCTGAAC
>CALKAA010000206.1 GCA_937983495.1 uncultured Gemmobacter sp.
GAGAAGCGGAACACCACCGCGGGCGGCGCCGCGCCCCCAAAGGGACGATCGTCGCGGACATAGGTCCATAGCCGCGCCGTCTTCGTGCCGCCGCGGGCCAGCAGCGGCACCGTCGTATCGTCACCATGCAGGCGTTCGGCCACCATGACATGCGCCGCGATCAGATCATGGAGCGGTTTCAGCAGATCGGTCACGGCGCCGACCTGGTCGGCAAGCGTCGAGAGGCTGAGGTCCACGCCTTCCCGCGCATAACGCTCGGCCTGACGGTTCAAAGGCTGATGCTGGCCGAATTTTTCGAAGACAATCATCGCCAACAGGCTGGGGCCTGCCCAACCCCGCGGGATCGGGTGGAATGGCGCGGGCGGCTGGCTGATCTTTTCGCAGGTCCGGCAGGTGAACTTTTCGCGCACGGTCTGGATCACCTTCCATTCTGGCGGCGTCTGTTTGGGGTGTGCCTCTCCTTTGGGTGATGGTTTTGCGAGTAAAGGAACATTATGTCCTGCAAAATCACGCAGGCCCACTCGCCATAAACGGGTCACAGGGAAAGCCCATAAGCAGGGCCTCAGCCGCGCCTCAGGCCGGAACCTCGCCCAAGGTGGAACCGCTGCGGATCACCCCGCCGCAACTGGTCTGGCACCCCAGATAGGCCACGGGTCTGCCATCCAGCTCCGCCACCGACGACCCCTGCGTGATCACAGCGCCGCATGCACTGGCACATCCCCGAGCCGGGCAATCGCCCGCCTGTCGATCTCGCCCGAACCGCATGTGGTGATGGGGTTCAGCCCATGTTTCGGGCAGTCATGGGTGTCTCCCACGCGGGCAATCGCAGGCATCAGAGCGTCTCCCAGATATCGTATGGGCAGCCCTTCACGGTTGCCGCCCCAGGTTTCGATCAGCCTAGACTCAGGACACGTTCTTGATCAGAGCCAGAACAAGACGGTCGCTGCGAGCATGATGGCGGAGGAGAAGGTTTCCGGGCACTGGTCATATCGCGTGGCAACGCGCCGCCAATCCTTCAGGCGACCGAACATGATCTCGATGCGGTTGCGGCGTTTGTAGCGCCGCTTGTCGTATTTCACGGCTTTCTTGCGTGACTTTCGACCCGGGATGCAGACCTTTATCCGCTTGTCTTTCAACGCGTTTTCTGCACCAATCTGCGTCATAGCCACGGTCAGCGAGCAGCCACCCCGCCTTCGGCAGGCTGCCCAGCAAGGCCGCCGCGCCGGTGTAATCGCTCACTTGACCGGCCGACATGAAGAACCCGATCGGCCGCCTCTTCGCATCCGCAACAGCGTGCAGCTTGGTGTTCATGCCCCCTTTGGTGCGCCCGATCTGGCTCCCGTGCCCCCCTTTTGACGCACAGGCTCGATGGACCTGTCGCGGTTTGGTGCCGCTCCTTTGATCACGTAATGTGCAGCAAGGGAGATGAACCATGGGCACAGGCAGAACGGATGAATTTGTTAGCGTCCGCGCACGTGGTGTAATTTCAGCGCCTTCGACGGTGTAATCCCGGGTGGCCATCGAGGTGTATGGTCGAGGTGGAGTTTCGACGCTTCAACCACGAACCTTACGGAGACCCCGATGACCAAATCCAACATGGACCTGTCCGAGCTTCTGGCCAGGCACGATCAGGGCGACTTCCTGCGCGGCATCGCCGAGGCCGTGCTGCAGCTGATCATGGAGGCCGATGTCGACGGCCTGATCGGCGCCGGTCGGCATGAACGCAGCGGCGAGCGCACGACCTGGCGCAACGGGTATCGGGAGCGCGCGCTCGATACCCGTATGGGCACACTGAACCTGAAGGTGCCGAAGCTGCGGCAGGGCAGCTACTTCCCGGGCTTTCTCGAGGCCCGCAAGACCTCGGAACAGGCGCTGGTGGCGGTGATCCAGGAGGCGTGGATCGGCGGCGTTTCGACCCGGCGGGTGGATGAGCTGGTGCAGGCGATGGGGCTCAGCGGCATCTCCAAGAGCACGGTGTCGAAGCTTTGCAAGGACATTGATGAGAGGGTGGGCGAGTTCCTGAACCGCCCGCTGACCGGGGAATGGCCCTATGTCTGGCTCGACGCCACCTACCTGAAGGTCCGTCAGGGCGGCCGCATCGTGCCGGTCGCGGCGATAATCGCCGTGGCCGCCAACACCGAGGGCCGCCGCGAGATCATCGGCCTGGGCATCGGTCCCTCGGAAGCCGAGACCTTCTGGACCGAGTTCCTGCGCTCGCTACGCGCCCGCGGCCTTGGCGGGGTCAGGCTGGTGATCAGCGACGCCCACACCGGCCTCAAGGCCGCCATCGCCCGGGTCTTCGAAGCCACCCGGCAACGCTGCCGCGTTCACTGGATGCGCAACGCCCTCGCGCATGTGTCCAGGGGCCAGCACACCGTCATCGCCGCCGCGATCCGCCAGGCCTTCGATCAACCCGACCGCGCCCATGCCGGAGAGACCTGGCGCAAGGTGGCCGAGCAGCTGCGCCCGCGTTGGCCGAAGCTGGCCGATCTCATGGACGCCAGCGAGCACGACGTTCTGGCCTACATGTCCTTCCCCCGCCAGCACCGGACCAAGCTGCATTCCACGAACCCGATCGAGCGGCTCAACAAGGAGGTCAAGCGCCGCGCCGATGTGGTCGGGATCTTCCCCAACGAGGCCTCCATCATGCGCCTGATCGGCGCGGTCCTGTTCGAGCAGAACGACGAGTGGCAGACGGCCAGCCGCTACATGATGGTCGAGGCCTTCGCCCAGATCGACAAGGAGGAGATCGATCCCATTCTCAGCATAACCACGAAAGCCGCCTGATCATGACCTCAGGCCATCCGGGAAATTACACCACCTTGACGGACGTGACCATGAATTTCGCAAGGATGCGGTGCGGATCGCGCTGACCAGCGGGCTTTCGCTGCGTCAGGTTGCGGATGATCTGGGGGTCGGCTTATCGACCTTGAACAAGTGGGTGAACGCACACCGGGACACGGATGTGGTCTCGGCCGAGGATCGCGAGTTGGCGCGGGAGAACGGACGGCTTCGGCGCGAGATGCGCGAGAACGGGATTGTCGTTGAAAGAACGAGGAAATTCAAAGCGACAACAGACAGTGACCACACCTTCAACATCGCGCCAAACCTGCTGGACCGTGACTTCATGGCGGATAGGCCCAATCAGAAATGGGCGGGCGACATCAGCTATATCTGGACCCGTGAGGGGTGGTTGTATCTGGCAGTTATCCTCGATCTGCACTCGAGGCGCGTCATCGGATGGGCCGTCAGCAACCGGATGAAACGCGATCTGGCGATCCGGGCCTTGAAGATGGCCATCGCGCTGCGGTCGCCGCCCAGGGGCTGCATTTTCCACAGCGATCGCGGCAGCCAATACTGTTCACATGACTACCAGAAGGTGCTGCGCGAGCACGGCCTGAAGCCGTCGATGAGCGGAAAAGGCAACTGCTATGACAACGCCGCAGTCGAAACCTTCTTCAAGACCATCAAGGCCGAGTTGATCTGGCGGCGCACTTGGGAGACGCGTCGCAAGGCAGAAACCGCCATCTTCCAATACTTCAACGGCTTCTATAACCCGCGCCGTCGGCATTCAGCATTGAGAGGCAAAAGCCCATTGCCCTTCGAACGCCAAGTGGCCTAAACGAGCACTGGGAGCGGCACCAATACGCGACAGGTCCAGTTAACAGGTCCGGAGAATATCGGCCCGGAGAGAACACCTGTGCGCCTTTCGGGACGTGGGCCGGTTAACAGCCCCTCCCGCATAACCCCCGAAAACAACGGAGAAATCCGACCTCAGCCGGATCAGGAGAAAGCTTTATCGCGGGCAAGTGGCGGAGAGGACGGGTCTGGGGTCGAACCTTCTCTCCCCTCCAGGCCATCGTTTTGTTTTCCGTTAACCCGCACCACGCGCCATGCGCCCGCCCTGCCCTGCGGGTGAAGCAGCCGCCGCCTCCTGCCCCGCACATTTCCGCTTGGCCCCTGCCTGCCGGGATGTTAACTTTTTTCAGATTGAGTTCAGGCGCAAGGCATTCCGATGAACACGTTTTTTTCCCAATCCTCGCGCATGGGCCGGCTCTCGACGGCTCTCGGGCCGGATGTGCTGGTGCTGCAACGGTTCGAGGGGACCGAGCGGCACAATGACCTTTACGAATGGTCGGTCGATTGCCTCGCTGCTCAGCCCGACGTGGATTTCGACGCACTGATCGGGACGCATGCGACGGTCACGCTGGTCACCAAGCAGGGCGAGCGCCCTTTCGACGGGATCGTCACTGAGGCGCGCTGGAGGGGGGCAGGCGACAACGGGCATCGCTACCGGCTTACGCTGAAACCGTGGTTCTTCCTTGCCAGCCTTCGCCGTAACCAGCGAATTTTTCATGACAAAACCGTCGTGGATATCCTCACGGAACTGCTCGGCACCTATGCCTCGGCGGGCAGGCTGGTGGTGAAGCTCACCGCCGATTATCCGGTGCTCGAATATACCGTGCAATACCGCGAATCCGACATGGCCTTCGCCACCCGCATGATGGAGCGGCACGGGATTTCCTACCACTTCCGGCATGTTGAGGGTGGTCACGAAATGGTGCTGACCGACATGGCCGAAACCCATGACTCCATCGGCGTGCGGCCCTTCCACCCTGATGACGGCCACCATCAAGAGGACATCGACCACTTCTGGGAGTGGCGCCCGGCGCGGCGGATCACGACGGGCGCGATCCGGCTGACCGACTACAATTTCAAGACGCCGAATGCCGCGATGGAGGTAGATCGGCAGGGCGATGCCGCCAATGCTCAGGGTCAGATCGAGAGCTTCGACTGGCCCGGGGATTACCTCGATCAGGGCCGCGGCAAGGTCGTGGCCGGGCTGCGGTCCAACGCCGAACGCGGACAAGATCGGCGGTATGAGGCGGTGGGCGACGTGGTGGCGCTCAGTGCTGGTATGCGGGTCACACTGGGGGGCGATCCGGTGCCAGGCTTGGGCGAGGACTACCTGTGCCTTGCAGCGCGTCATTCATATACTTCGGACAATTATGGCTCTGGCGGGACGAGCGGCGATGGCTACGCCTATTCGGGCCGCTATCTGCTGATGCCCGCGAGCGCGCCGATGCTGCCCGAACTCAAGACCGCAAGGGCCGATGTGAAGGGCCCGCAAACGGCGGTGGTGGTCGGCGAGGGCGAGATCGACTGCGACGAATACGGCCGCATCCTCGTGCAGTTTCACTGGGATCTGGAGGCGGCGATCTCGATGCGCTGCCGTGTGTCGCAATCCTGGGCCGGCAACGGCTGGGGCGGCATGGTGATCCCGAGGATCGGCATGGAAGTCGTGGTCGAATTCCTCGACGGAGACCCCGACAAACCGCTGGTCACCGGCTGTGTCTATAACGGGCGCAAGAAGGTACCATACGACCTGCCCAAGCATAAAACGCGCAGCACATTCCGGACGGATACCCATCAAGGCACCGGGTTTAATGAACTGCGGTTCGAGGATGCCCGCGGCGAAGAGGAGATCTTTGTTCATGCTCAGAAAGACATGAATATCGAAGTCCTCAAGGACCGCTCCAAACAGATCGGTCGCGACCAGTCAGAACATGTCGGCAACGACAAGTCGATCGAGGTAGGTGGCGATCATGATGAGGTGATCTCGGGGAACATGTCGATCGCCGTGGGCAAAAATCCGCTGTCTGACCTGCTGATGAGCAAGACGAAACTACTGTTCGACAAGGCGGGCACGGCTCTTGGCAAACTGAAGATCCCCGACCCGTTCAACTTCGCCAAGGGCAACTACCAGCTTTTCATCGAGAAGAACCGCTCAGAAGTAGTGGGGATCGGGTCCTCCGAAGTGGTTGGCGCGGCGAAATCCATCGTCGTGGGCCACACATTCCAGACCACCGTTGGCAAGGCACACAGCGTGATCGTGCGCGAACGCGCAGATATGGATGTGGGGAAGGTGATGAACATCCGCGTCGGCGAGCAACTGACGATCAAGGTCGGCGAGAAGTCGCTGCTCACGATGTCGAAGGAAGGCAACATCGTCATTCAGGGCACGCATATCGCGCTGAAGGCGGACAAGATCACGCAGAACTGACGTATGGCCAGTATCGAACCCACCCTTCCCAAGAGCGCACTGACGCAGATCCCGTGGTGGAATCCGGCGGGGCCTCCACCCGTGCTCGATATGCTCAAGACCGACCTGTCAACCTTCGAGCGCTATCAATATTGCCCCGCGCCGCCCGCAGCGACCCCACCGCTGATCGGCCCCTATCGGCCCGGTCTGCAGATGGGGCCGGTGATGTCCGCGCCGAGCCAGCCCTATGCGCTGTCGCCACATATCCCCGACGTGGCGCAGGCGCGCGAATTCGCGCTGGGCTCGCCCGCCAACGCCCTGGTGCCGGAGCCGCGCGAGAATGCCGAGGAAGAGGCCGAGCCCAGCGGGCTCAAGCTGTTCCAGCTGAGCCGATCGACCGAGGGGGGCGGTGTCAGCTACACCGAGCAGCGCGGCATCCGGGAATATCTGGCCTCGGGCTACACGCGGCGCAATCCCGACGGGAAGGTCAAGATCGACAGCGACTGGCGCGGCAAGTGGAAAGAGATGGACTTTCAGGTCGCCAAGCAGACCTGGTGGAAGGACGACGCCTCGGCCTATAGCGACACGTTCGGCACCCCCGGCCAGTCCATTGCGACCGGCGGCCTCCAGATCGGCGCGGCCAACAGTTCGGCCAGTTCGACCTTTTCGGTCACCAAGGGCGGGGTCAACATCACCCCGATTTCGGCCGACGCCTCGGTCGCGGTGGCGAAGGGCCAGATCAAGCTGAACGAGGGCGGGCTGGTGTCGGGCTCGGGCGAGGCCTCGTTCATGGAGGCCAAGGGCACCGCGAAGACCGCGATCATCCTGAACCCCGAAGAGGCAACGGCGAAACTGGAACTGGCGGGTTCGGCCAATATAGTCGAGCTCAAGGGCGGCGGGGAAGTCTGTCTAACGCCTATGCGCGCGGTCAACGGCTACCGCAGCGCCTACAACTGGCTGTTCGATGGCGACAAGGCGATGCTGTCGGACGACTGGGACATCGGCCTGTGCGTGGGCGGCGAACTTTCGGGCTCGGTCGGGGCGCAGGCGGGCGCGAATGCGGAGGCCAGCTATCAGAAGGGCAAGGCGCGGGTCGAGGCAGGGGCGAAGCTGGGGCTCGGGCTTGGTTTGGGGGCCAAGGTCAGCGGCGGCTTGACCGGGATCGACAAGGCAATAGACTGGTTCAAATGAGGACGACGATACAAGAGGAGAGCGCAATTGATCCGCACCGCACGGCGATGGCTCGCCGCGATGACTCTGGCGGTCGTGCAGGCCAACGGAGGGTCGGTCATGGCTGACACATCGCTGCAAGAACACATGCGCATCGAAGTCCCCGGCCCGCGCGACGACCTTGCGTGGCACGGATTCGACTGCCCCGAGGCCGACGGTGTCCCGGCGCTGCGGGTCGAGTTGGGCGCGCCCGAGGCGATGATGTGGTTCGACATGGATCAACCCGTAGCGGCGCTGACGGATCAGTCGATCCTGTCCGCGCGCCAAATCGCGCAGGGCTATGTGCCGACCGACCGCGACCGGCTGGAACTGGCGCTGGTCTGCGCCGAGCCGAACCTCGATCTGGTCGCAACAGGGCTGGATTACGCCCGCGATGCCGCAGCGCTTTGGCAGGTTGCCCCCCTGCAGGTGCGCGGGCGCGGCATCGATCGCGGCGATCTGCTGGCCGCGACGCAGGTCAGCGATGTCGACACGATCGTGCGCATCGGAACATGGCGGATGGGCGCGCGGCTGGTGATCCTGCGCGCCACCTATCAAGCCGAACATGCGGAGATGGCCGAGCCGATGCTGGCGCGTATCTTTGGCGCGCTACGCGCCGCGGCCCCGGTCGTCGATCCGGTACGCGAGAGTTTGAAAAGCTGGCCGATCGGGCCGCAGGACGCGCCCCTGACGGTGCGCCTGCCGAGCAACTGGCGGCTTCTGGGCAGCGATTCCGCCGCCGGGGCGAATGCGACGATGCATATCTTCGCCGACGAACGCGACCGCGATGGCAATGGCGCGCTGACGCTGGTTTGGCGGCGCATCACGGCGGCGCAATCGGACGAGCTGGTCGCCGCGCTGGCCACGCTTGATGCGCCGATGGCGCGCAAGATCTCCGCCGATGTGGTCGATATGCAGATGTCGAACCTGATGTCGCCCGACACGCCCTATCGGCTGGATGGCGAGTTGACCGCCCTGCCGCACGAGGACGAGACGGTTGGGCTGGGTTCGCAGATCTTCGTCGATGCTCTGACGCTGGCCGATCAGACCACGCGGATCAGCGCGCGCACCGAGGTAGTGGCGGGGCGAAGCCAGATGCTGGCGATCGGGGCGCTCGCGGCCTATCCATCAGCCGAGGAAACGCGGGCGCGGTTCTTTCACACAGTCTTTGCGATGGAGACGGTGAAGGAGGCGCTGCGCGCAGAACTGGAGTCAAAATGATTCAGCTCTGCGGTCTGGTGCTGGCGCTCGGAGGGGCGCTCTGGTCGGCAATGGCGGGGTGCGCCATGGCGGATGAGCTCTGATCGATGCGCTGATCGCACGCGAGAGCACTGACGCCGATGGTCCGGCGCTGGCGCTTTGCGGCCCCGAGGGCGCAGCGATACGCTCGGCTGCGCTGGAGGGGCTCCAATGGTTCGAAACCGACACTCCGGTGCCCGGTTTCGAGGCGCCGCCGGTGCTGCACGATCTGCGCCTGCGCCATCGCGGCTATGTTCCCGAAGACCACGATCGGCTTGAGATCGAACTCTACTGCGCGCGTATCGTGACCTGCCACTGAACTTTCATCCAGCCGCGACCGGAGCCGGTAGCTGATTTACGCCTTTCGGCGTGGGTTGAGCAATCGCCCGGCGCGCGGAACTCTCATCGCGTGCAGCGGGACGGGCGATTGCGGTGGTCAGGTGCAGAGCGAAACCTGCAGGGGTCTGGTAGCCGAGGGCCGAGTGGGGCCTTTCGGTGTTGTAGTCGGTGACCCAGGCTGCGATCAGGTCGCGGGCATGGGCAAGGTTGCGGAACAGCGTCTCGTTCAAGAACTCGTCCCGCATCCTGCCGTTGAAGCTTTCCACAAAGCCGTTCTGCATCGGCTTTCCCGGCGCGATGTAGTGCCATTCGACCTTGTGCTCGGCGCACCACTTCAGGATCGCGTTCGAGGTCAGTTCCGTCCCGTTGTCCGACACGATCATCCCGGGCTTGCCACGTCGTTCGATCAGCGCTGTCAGCTCCCGCGCCACGCGGCGGCCCGAGATGGATGTATCCGGGATCGCCGCAAGGCACTCGCGCGTGACATCGTCGACGACGTTCAGCACCCGGAAGCGCCGCCCGCATGCGAACTGGTCATGCACGAAGTCCAGTGACCAGCGCGCATTGGCCCGCGCCTCCATCAGGATCGGGGCCCTCGTTCCGATGGCCTTGCGGCGCGCTTTGCGTTTACAGACGGTTAACCCTTCCTCGCGGTAGAGCCGGTAAATGCGGTTGATCCCCGACGCCTCGCCTTCCCGCCTGAGCAGGACGAACAGCCGTCGGTAGCCGAACCTGCGCCGCTCATTGGCCAGATCGCGCAACCGCCCGCGCAGGGCCGTGTCCGGCGCGCGCTGCGACTGGTAGCGCACCATCTTGCGGTCCGCCCCGGCAATTTGACACGCCCGCCGTTCCGACAACCCAAGATGGGCCTTCAGATGCGCGACAGCCTCGCGCTTCGCGACGGGCGTCACCATTTTTTTGACAAGAGTTCCTTCATCGCCGCCATGTCGAGCATCTGCTCGGCCAAGAGCCGCTTCAGCTTCGCGTTCTCGTCCTCCAGCGCCTTCAGCCGCTTGGCCTCGGACACCGTCATCCCGGAATACTTCGCCTTCCAGGCATAGAACGTGCCCTCAGACATCCCGTGCTTGCGGCAGAGATCGGCACACTTCGCGCCCGCCTCATGCTCCTGCAGGATGCCTATGATCTGCTCTTCCGTCAGTCGTGCCTTCTTCATCGTCCGTCCTCTCCATGGGCCGGACTCTAATCGCAGGTGGAGGAAAAATCCCGTGGCAGGTCAGATGCGGTGCAGCGCGGCACCCCTGTTGCGTTCCTGATCCCAACCAGCATCTGGGAAGGACCGACCCAAGGCGCCACGTAGCCTCTCGAAAACCTCGCCAATGGGCAGGATGAGGCCGTGCGTCGGGTGGTCTATCGGGCTGACGGTCTGGGCCAGGTTCGCCCCGGCCCGAGTATGAGGCAGGAGGGCGGCGGTGTCAGTCGGGGAAATCAACTCCTCAAACGCCGCCCCAGGAATCAGCCTCGCCTGATATTTTTGTGTCAGAGTACCGGTGGTGTCGAGCTGCGCCAGTTCCTCGCCATTGACAACCTTTACCCCTGCGATTTGGTCAGCCTCATCGACACGCAGGATGACGTAGCGGCGCGTTGGGGAGAGCTCTTCATTCCAGACTTGAAGGTTGTTCGACTTCTGGGCGTAGGTGTCGAACATTTGGCCCAAAAAGCGGGGCTGGGTCTTCTTGAAGCTTGGGGGCACAGGGTAGCCCAGAGCGCGACAGACGTTCTCCTTGACGACCTTTGATCGCGTCCGAAGGGCCAGACCGGCAAGGCTTATCCCGCGCAGCCGCTCGTCTAGGAGTACCTCAAGTTCGGGGGTAGGGATCCAAAGGTCCGGGTCGCCAACCTCAATGGGATCATAAATCGTAAGGCCACTCTCGGCGATTGCTCGTGCGTAATCCTGACTCATCGTGCCTCAGCATTCTCAACTTCCTGAGAAGGCTAGCAGTTGGATCAAGGATCGACTAGCCGCCGCGTTCTAGCCCACTAACTTCCATTCCCGATCCTTCCCATCCGCTCGGATACCCCGAGGACGCCGTGCATGAGACACTTCGCACCATGCGGACGCTCCTCCATCGCCTTCTGGGCTTCACACGCACGCGCAGCTTTGACGCTGCGGGTGGCGGTCGGCGTTGGGAGGGCGCGCGGACGGTCGATGGGCTGAACACGGCGATCCTCGAGAT
>CALKAA010000207.1 GCA_937983495.1 uncultured Gemmobacter sp.
GCTGGAGGGTTGCTCCCGACCTGACCACCGCGGCGTTGCGAATTTTCGTCGAAAATTCGAGCCCTGCTCAAAGCTCAGAACGCCGCCTGAACCTCATACATGACCGGCTCGAAGCTGCGGGACAACTGCCCGATCAACCGGTTGCGTTCGCGCATCTCCGGGCTGCGGAGCATGGCCTGATAATCCTCGCGCCGCCGCCATTGCGAGTAATTGGCGATCCGCGTGCGCGCATCGTTCATGTGCAACCCTGCCCCCAGGAACCCGGGCTGATGACGGATGAAATCGGCATAAGCCGCTTCCAGCGCCTCCATCAGATCATGCGCGGTGCCCGGCGTCACCTCGAAGGTGGTGATGACAGTCTGGCCTTGAAAGCTGGCGGTGATCTCTGGCATGGTCAGTCCTCCCTGTCTTTCAGACTGGCACAGAAACGGCGGAAAATCATGCGCTTCCTTGACCCCGACCACCCGTTCTTCGCAAAGCCGATCATCCGCTGGCTGACCACGCTTCTGCCGCTGGCCTGGGCGGGGTTCGAATTTGTCAGCGGCTCACCCGGCTGGGGCATTCTCTTTGCCGCTGCGGGGGCCTATGCAGGCTATATGCTCCTCATCGTCGGCCCTTCGGACAAGTGACGCGGGCGCGCATCTCGCCACTGTCGCCCTGCACGGTTGATGGCACCACATCACAGCCGGTGAGCCAGGGGATCAGTTCGATCATGGTGGCCCGGATCTGGCGATGTTCGCCCGGATTGGCCCAGCCCAGCCGGATGACCTCCACCTGATTACCCTTCTTGTACAGCACATAGTCGCGCCCCTCGATATTGGTTTCGTGCCGCGCGCCCCCCATCATCAGCGGGGCCGGTTGCGCGCCACAGGAGGCCAGCGCAACGGCCAGCACAAGGCAGAGGGTCAGATGCAGGAATCGGGTCATGCCACCCAGATTCCCGTGAAAGCATTAAAAAGAGGTTAAGCAGAAAATGCCGCAAGAATCCCTGAGGCGACGCCCCGCGCCCCCTTGCCTCGCCAGCGGAATTCGCAAATAAGAGGGGCAGATTTGCCAGCAGCAACCGGAGGTTCAGGCCATGCGCGCCCGCATTTATCAGCCCGCCCGCAATGCCATGCAATCGGGCACCGCCAAGACCAAGGGCTGGGTGCTGGAATTCGCGCCCGCATCGGCCCGCGAAGTGGACCCGCTGATGGGCTGGACCTCGACCACCGACACCACAACCCAGGTGAAACTGCGCTTTGACAGCCGCGAGGCCGCCGAGGATTACGCCCGCGCCCATGGCATCGAAGCCGAGGTCGTCACCCCGAACACCCGCAAACCCAATATCCGCCCGCTGGGCTATGGCGAAAACTTCGCCACCTCGCGCAAGGGTGCCTGGACGCACTGACCCTGTAGAACATAGTCGAGTTCTCACCAAAACGGGTTGAGTTCCCACCGTGATCTAGATGCAGGGCGCCCGACGGGCGCTCTTTCTACATGTTGATCACCCATGATGGCGGGGAAGCGCTCCAAGGGCTGAGGCACCAGCATTGCCCGATGGCGCCACCTTGCAGGCGGGGCATCATTTTTCTGGGTAAGTAGGCGTCGCCCCAAGCGCGTGTTTTCGCACCTTCTCACCCTGTTCCGTGCCCGTGACGATTCGGCTTTGAGTGCATATGACTCAGTCTCAGGCTGCGGCTCAGGCCGCGTGAGAGGGGCGAAACCGCTCTTGCCGCTCTGCAAGGCATCACAGTGCAAACCTCCTTTTCGGATTTTGGATCAAGCCCTGATCCGCCTCCTCGGCTTTGTGTCAGATCAAGGCTTTGGCCCGTCAAACCGGGCATCGTCAGCCCATTAGTTATTTTTTTCCTGCACTTACCTCGAAACGATTTTGTCCTGAGGGCAGAACAGATGGTGTGCAGATGATCCGCAGGCTGACCAATCCCCAACCGCA
>CALKAA010000208.1 GCA_937983495.1 uncultured Gemmobacter sp.
TGATCACGTTGATCTTGTTGGCGCCGGCGTCGGTCAGGACGACGTCGAATTCGGTTTTTTCTTCTTCGGCAGCAGCAGCCGGGCCAGCAGCCGGGCCAGCAACCATCACAGCGCCGCCAGCAGCGGGCTCGATGCCGTATTCATCCTTCAGGATGGTTTTCAGTTCCTGCGCTTGCAGCAGGGTCAGACCGACGATTTGTTCGGCAAGAGCTTTAAGATCAGCCATTTTACACTTCCGTTCAGTTAAGATGGGGTTCCAACGAGATTGGGTCAACCCACGCGAGTATCCCGAAGATCAAACCGCAGCCCTTAAGCTGCGGCTTTTTCCTCGATGGTTTTGAGGATGCCAGCGATGTTCGAAGCAGGCGCGCCAATGGCACCGGCGATGCTGGAAGCAGGCGCACCGATCATCGACACGATCTGAGCAATAAGCTCTTCGCGCGACGGCATCGAGGCGACGGCTTTCACACCGGCCGTGTCCAGAACCGTGTCGCCCATTGCCCCGCCCAGCAGAACGAACTTGTCGTTCTTCTTGGCATAGGCATCGCAGACCTTCGCCGCAGCGACGGGGTCTTCCGAATAGGCCATCACGGTCATGCCCGTCAGCAGGTCGCCCATCTTTGCAGCGGGGCGGCCCTCGAGGGCGATCTTGGCGAGCTTGTTCTTGGCAACGCGAACAGATCCGCCGACGGCGCGCATTTGCGCCCGCAGATCCTGCATCTCGGCAACCGTGATACCCGCGTAGTGTGCAACCACAACCACGCCAGAGCTTGCGAAGATCTGGCCGAGTTCCTCGACCACTTTCTCTTTCTGGGCTCTATCCACAGTTTCACTCCAAGTTTGGGGGTTTCCCCCCGGCTCGTATGTGCCCTTGTTGCCAAGGGCGTTCGGGTCCGTAAGGCGCCCGAGCCAAGACCACCTCTCGGCGGCTTCAATCTCGATCACCCATCTCAGGCAGGATATTAAGGCGTTTGCGCGCCTCCCGCCGTCTCGGACAGACCAGGGCGTTGCCGCCCTGCAATCCCTTTGTCACCAAAGGGAAACTTCGGGCTGTGCGCCGGGCGCACAGCCGCAAAATCAGTTGCCAGCGGCCGAGGCCAGATCCAGCGACACGCCCGGACCCATGGTCGAGGACAGCGACACTTTCTTGACATAGGTGCCTTTGGCGCCGGTCGGACGGGCTTTGGTCACGGCTTCGACGAAGGCGCGGACGTTTTCAGCCAGCTTGCCATCCTCGAACGAGATCTTGCCGATACCAGCGTGGATCACACCGGCTTTTTCGACCTTGAACTGCACTTCGCCGCCCTTGGCCGCTTCCACTGCGGACTTCACGTCCATGGTCACGGTGCCGACCTTCGGGTTCGGCATCAGGTTGCGCGGGCCGAGGATCTTACCCAGACGGCCGACCAGCGGCATCATGTCCGGGGTGGCGATGCAGCGATCGAACTCGATCTTGCCGCCCTGGATGGTTTCCAGCAGGTCTTCGGCACCCACGATATCTGCACCGGCGGCCTTGGCTTCATCAGCCTTGGCGCCACGGGCGAACACAGCCACGCGCACGGTTTTGCCGGTGCCGTTCGGCAGTTGCACCACGCCGCGGACCATCTGGTCAGCGTGACGCGGGTCAACACCCAGGTTCATCGCGATTTCCAGCGTCTCGTCGAACTTGGCCGAGGCCGCGCCCTTGATCAGCTTCACCGCATCTTCGACCGAGATCAGGTCTTTGCCTTCGAAAGCCACGCGGGCGGCTTTGCTACGCTTACCGATTTTCGCCATGGTTCTCAGCCCTTCACTTCGATGCCGCAGGATTTGGCCGAGCCAAGGATGATCTGCATCGCGGCCTCGATCGAGTTCGCGTTCAGGTCTTTCATCTTGGTTTCCGCAATCTGGCGGATCTGAGCAGCCGACACCTTGCCTGCCACTTCACGGCCCGGCTTCGGCGAGCCCTTGGCGCGGTTGCGCTTGCCAACCGGCGGCAGACCAGCGGCCTGCTTCAGCAGGAACGAGGCCGGCGGGGTTTTCAGTTCAAGGCTGAACGACTTGTCCTGATAATAGGTGATGATGACCGGCGTCGGGGTGCCGGGCGGCAGGTCGGCGGACTTCGCGTTGAATTCCTTCACGAAGGCCATGATGTTCAGGCCGCGCTGACCCAGGGCCGGGCCGACCGGCGGGGAGGGGTTGGCCTGACCGGCCTTCACTTGCAGCTTGAGGCTGCCGATAATCTTCTTGGCCATGGGCCATCTCCTTTGTCACCGCACCCCTTGGGGCGCATGGTTTAGTGGTCCGGTCCGGCACCTTGCGGGGCCTCGCCTCCCACGGCTACGCTCAGATTTCCTTGGAGACCTGAGTGAATTCCAACTCGACCGGGGTGGCCCGGCCAAAGATCGACACGCTCACCTTCAGGCGGCTGTGTTCTTCGTCCACACCCTCGACCATCCCGTCGAAGCCCTCGAACGGGCCATCGGTCACCTTGACCTTCTCGCCAATATCGAAGCGAATCAGCGTGCGCGGGGCTTCGATGCCTTCCTCGACACGGTTCAGAATCGCATTGACCTCAGCATCGCGCATCGGCATCGGCTTGCCCTGCGGGCCGAGGAACCCGGTCACCCGGTTGATCGACGAGATCGTGTGGTAGCCGCGATTCGTCATCTCCATGCGCACCAGCACATAGCCGGGCATGAAGCGACGCTCGCTCGACACTTTCTTGCCGCGGCGCACCTCGATCACCTCTTCGGTGGGCACGAGAACTTCTTCGATCTCGTCCTCGAGGCCATTCTCGGCCACGGCTTGCTTGATCTGCTCGGCGACCTTCTTCTCGAAATTCGAGAGGACGCTCACCGAATACCAACGCTTGGCCATCTTGCCGCCTTCACCCTATGCACCGAGCAAAGCCCGGAAATTCCTGTCATTTCAGGGGCTTGATCGCCCCGCAACCGAACAAAAAACAGCGCGCAGCTCGAATCGCCGCGCGCCGGTTTTATGATCTTTGGCGGTGTCCTAGCCCGCGACGCCCCGCAATACAAGGAAAATCGCCCCCGGACCCGCCAATCCTGCCCCGGCGTCAGGCGCCGAAGCCGCCCACCACCAGCGACAGGCCGGTGCGGATGCCCAGATCGACGAGGCTGAAGAACGTCGCCGCCAGCGCCGCCATGATCAACACCATCACCGTGGTCAAGGTCACCTCGCGGCGATTGGGCCAGGTGACTTTGCCCACCTCGCTGCGCACCTGCTGGATGAACTGGAGGGGAGAAACCTTCGCCATTGTCGATACGTCCTGCCTGAGCGCCACGCGCAATCCTTGCGCCTGAGAGCGCTTACCTGTGGCGCGAAATACGCGCTTACCCCCCGGAATTCAAGTCACACGCGCAAGGGGGATGGGGATCGCTGCCCTTCCCCCCCCACCGGCGCGGCCTTTCACCCCAGCCGGCGCAGCCGCAGCCGCTCATCCAGCCGCTCCCAGGGGTCGTCCGCCGGCAAGGCATGACGGTGGGTATACCAGCGCTGTGCATAGCTGGCGGCAAAGGCCAGCAAGAGCATCAGCCCCACCATCGCCAGCGAGGGCACCATCCCGCCCAGCGGGATCATCTGCGCCAGTCCGCGCGGTGGCCCGGCGGCATCCGGTGCCGCAACAGGTGCCGAGGCAGCGGGGGCAACAGGGTCCGCGACAGATGCGCGATCGGCCAAAGTCTCCACCACCGGGCCAACCTCTACAGCGGGGGTAGCCTCTGCAACGGGGCCAGCCTCCACAACGGGGGCAGCCTCCACAGCGGCAGGATCGGCCACCCGCGCCACAGCCTCTGCCGGGGCGGATGCCTTGGGCGCAGAGTGTGCCTGCACCACCGAGGGGCTGGCCCCGGTGAAAGGCGCGATCAGATCATGGCCCAGCCGCTGCACGCCCTCAGATCCGCCCTGCCACGCCGCCATGCCCACCAGCCCCACAACGCCCAAGGCAAACGGTGCCCAGCGCAGCATCGCCATCTTGCGCGGCACAGACCCGGCCTCGCGGCTTTCGATCAGCGCACCCTGTTGCAGCGTGCCGTGTTGCAGGCCGCGCGGCCCGGCCTGCGCCGCCGCGCTTTCCGCCCGATCCCGTGCCGCCTGCAAGCCGGTCACCCGATCCAGCGTCGAAACGGCGGCCACACCGATGCCCCGGCTGACGCTGCGCGTCAGGCTCCGCCAGCCCAGATAGAAGACCACAATGACAAGGATCGGCAAGACCACCCCGAGATAGCCGCTGACCCACAAGCCCCCCGCGGCCAGTGCCAGCACGCCGCCGATGACCCGGCGCCGCAACCGCGCCTGACGGGCGCTCGCCTCCTCTGCGGCACTGAATGCCGGGGCCGTCTCCGAACCCTGCCCCCGCGCCGCCTGGGGCTGCATGGACGGCATGGCCAGAGTCGGCTCTGCCGCCACCTGCCCCGCCATCACCTGCCCCGCCATACCCACGGGTTTGGGGGCCCCGCGCCGCTTCACCCAAAGCCCGACCTTGACCGCAGCAATCAGCCCAAACACCCCGGCCAGCGCAAAAACACCCCAGATCAGGCCCGCCCGCTCTTGGGCCAAAGCCTGCAATCCGGCTGTCCGCCCGTCCAGAAACGGGGTGATGTAGAAATCGGGGCCGCCCCTTTCATAGCCGCGATCCTCCAGCGCCTCGGAGGTCAGTGAAGACCCGCTCCGGCTGACCACCCCCTCCACCAGCACCAAGGGGCCACGCGTGCCAAAGCCGACCGCCCGCGCCAGCAGCCATTCCCGGAAGCGATCCTCATCATCCGGGTCCACCAACATGACCGCCCGGGCCTTGCGGGTCTCGGCCCCGGCGTCGCTGGCCAGCAGCACGAACATCACCTCTTCGCTGGTGGTGATGCCATTGGTCTTCTTGATCAGCCGCGTCGTCGCGTCGAGATCCATCTGCGCCAGAACCCGCGCCTCGACCAGCCGCTGCCCGTCGCGGCGCGGCTCGAAAGCCGCGATCTCGGTCACCTCCGGCGGCGGTGCCGCAATCATCGCCGTCTGCGCGGCATAAAGCTCGGCATTGTCGCGATGCAGATGCACCCCGCCCCAGGCGATCAACCCGGCAACCACCAGCTGAATGACCCAAGGGCCGCGGACCAGGAAAGTGATGACATACTGCATGACCACCTCGCGCAAAGCTGTTGCGCCGATCAGGCCCCACAACCATGGCGAAACATGGGCCCAACCATGCCCTTCGCTCGACCGCTGCTGCAAAACGCCGCCGTCTTGCCCAGAGAGGGCCGCGTTTTCGCCCTGCCCTTGCGTCAGG
>CALKAA010000209.1 GCA_937983495.1 uncultured Gemmobacter sp.
ATTCTGGCCAAGATCGAAAAACCCGCCGCTGTGAAAACCTATGATGCCATTCTGGCCGTGGCCGATGGCATCATGGTGGCGCGCGGCGATCTGGGTGTGGAATTGCCGGTGCATGCGGTGCCGCCGATCCAGAAACAACTGGTGCGCAAGGCCCGCGCCGCCGCCAAGCCGGTGATCGTGGCAACGCAGATGCTTGAATCGATGATCGAAAGCCCGGTGCCGACCCGCGCCGAGGTGTCGGACGTGGCCACCGCGATTTACGAAGGGGCCGATGCCGTGATGCTCTCGGCCGAAAGCGCGGCCGGCAAGTTCCCGATCGAAGCTGTGACCACGATGAACAACGTGGCGATCAGCGTGGAAAGCGACGCGACCTATCGTGACATCATCGAGGCCAGCCGCAAGGTCAGCCGCACCACCGTGGCCGATGGCATCGTGGCCGCCGCGCGCGAGATTGCCGAGGCCGCCGACATCAAGGCGATCTGCTGCTTCAGCCAATCGGGCACCACGGTCAGCCTCGTGGCGCGCGAGCGTCCGCGCGTGCCGATCATCGGCCTGACGCCGCTGCAATCCACCGCCCGCCGCCTCTGCCTGACCTGGGGCGCACATTGCGCCATCACCGAGGAACAGGACCGCTTCAAGGGGGCCGTGATCTCGGCGGTGCGGGCCGCACGGGAATATGGCTTTGCCGAGGAGAAAGATCAGATCGTGGTGACCGCCGGGGTGCCCTTCAACGTCACCGGCACGACCAACATCCTGCGCGTGGCCCCTTGCGACGAACGCTTGATCCACCGCGCCGAAGCCGAGTAAGCTGCCCTGAACAGGGGGCAAGCATGAACAGCGACGCATATCTGGTCACCGGCCTTGTGTTTGTCTGTCTGGCTGTGCCCTCATTCTTATCAGCCCGTCTGGATGGCCGCAGCCCGGTGGTTGCGGCCTTCTGCATGCTGGTGGCGGTGACGCTGATCGGTCTGGCGCTGTGGAAAAAGCCGGGGGGCTATCATCTGGCCGATGTGCCTATGGCGCTGTTTCGGGTGATTGGCGATCTGCGGATGGAATTCTGGCACCACTAGGCCCGATACGGCTTGTGCTTTTTGCCAATGCGGCCTATACGGCCCGCTCTATACCCGTGCGACCGGCCCATGTGGCATTGCCGAGTCGTGCGTTCACCCTCAACGAGGAGATGGAAATGCCCAAGATGAAGACCAAATCGGCGGCCAAGAAGCGCTTCAGCTTCACGGCTTCCGGTCGTGTGAAGGCCGGCCCGGCGGGCAAGCGTCACGGCATGATCAAGCGCTCGACCAAGTTCATTCGCGACGCATCCGGCGCGATGATCCTGTGCGAGAGCGACGCGAAGATCGTCAAAAAATACATGCCCTACGACCGCTGAGGAGCCTGAAACATGTCCCGCGTCAAATCCGGTAAGGTGACCCACGCCCGTCACCGCAAGGTCATCAAGCAGGCCGCTGGCTACTATGCCGCCCGCTCGACCAACTTCCGCACCGCCACTCAGGCGGTCGACAAGGCCAACCAATACGCCACCCGCGACCGCAAGACCCGCAAGCGCAACTTCCGCGCCCTGTGGATCCAGCGTATCAACGCGGCTGTGCGTCTGTTCGACCTTGAAATGACCTATTCGCGCTTCATCAACGGTCTGGCGAAAGCCGGCATCGAAGTGGACCGCAAGGTTCTGGCAGATCTGGCCGTGCATGAGCCGGAGGCGTTCAACGCCATCGCCGCTCAGGCCAAGGCCGCTCTGGCTGCCTGATTTCAGGCAAACGAATACGAAAGCCCCGCCTCGTGCGGGGCTTTTTCATTTTTTCTGGCCGCGCAACCAATCTGACGGCGACTGCCCGGTTACGCGAAGGAATTCGCGGTTGAAGTTCGATTTGGTGTTGAAGCCCGAGTCCAACATGGCCTGCGTGACATTGGTGCCAGCTTGCAGCAAGGTGCAGGCATGGGCGATGCGCAGCCCGTTCACCACCCGGCTGACATTCTCGCCTTTCACCCGGTTGATGGCTGCGGACAGCGTTTTTGCAGGCACTTTCAGCCGCCGGGCGATCTGTGCCAGCGTCAGGCCGGGGTCCAGAAACAATTGCCGGTCGGCCAGCAGCGCCTCCATCTGGGTCACCAGCGCCGCATCATCCGATGTGGCCACCGGCTGTGGGGGTGCGGGCTCTGGCGCATCGTCCCCCGGGGCCAGCACATCCGACAGCGCCAAGCCGCCAATCGCCAGCAGCGTGCCACCCCACATGACGCTGACCGTCAGCCCCCGCCATGCCCCCAACCCGGCCCATTCCATCGCCACAATGATCACATCGCTGAACCCCGACAGAATCAGCGCAACCGCGATCCAGCGCCAAATGCGCAAGGGGGCCTCGCCGCTGTCCAGCCGGGTGCGCTCCAGCGTGTCGCGCCCCGCGCGCAAGGCGAGCCATAGCGCTACGCCATAGCCGAAAAAGCTCGCCAGCACCGCATGATCCAGCATCGAAGGTGCCATGACGACACAAAACACCCCGAAGGCAGGCCCCACCAGATGCCAAAGATCGCCCGGCACCAGCCGCCCGCGCCGCGCCACCAGTTCAAATGCCAGAAAGGCCAGGGGCGGTATCGCCATAGCCAACACAGGCTGCACCAAACCGAGTTCCGTGATGCCATAGTGCAGCCGCCCCGAGATCACCGCCCCCTGCAAGGCCTCGGCCGTGATCAGCCAGAGCAACGGGGCCGGAGCCGTGCGCCGCAAGGCGGCACGCAACACCAGATAGATCAGGATCAGACTTGCCACCAAAGGCACGGGCAGGGTCAACATCGGGCACCTCCATGTGCCCGGAATAGGCCAAAATCCGGTTCTGCGCGACCTGAAACCGGAAAAAGGACGCCAAAGCCGGGGCTTGCAGGCCAGATCGGCCCATCACAACGCCAAGGAGGCCGCAATGTTCAAACCCCTCATCCTCGCCCTGCTCTGCACCCTGCCCACCCCCATCATGGCTCAGGCTGAAACCCTGCCTGGCTTCGATCACATCATGGTAGATGCGCCGCATCGCCCCCGCGTGATGGAGGCTGCGGTCTGGTATCCGGCAGGTAGCCAAAGCTATAGCGTGCCGCTCGGGGCCAATCCGGTCTTCACCGGCACCCGCGTCAGTTTTGCCCCGAAACTGGCAGAGGGGCGCTATCCGCTGATCATTCTGTCGCATGGCTCTGGCGGCAATATCAACGGTATGGGCTGGCTTGCCGGACCGCTGGCGATCAAGGGGGCCATCGTCGTGGGCGTCAACCATCCGGGCACCACCTCGGGCGACAGTTCGGCCCGCCGCACCGTGCAAGTGACCGAGCGCGCCCGCGACATTCCCGCCGTGATCGACGCGGTGCTGGCCCATCCCGATTTCGGCCCCGCCATCGACCCGGAGCAAATCACGGTCCTGGGCTTTTCGCTGGGAGGGGCCACGGCGCTGCATGTGGCCGGGGCACAGATGAAACGCGAAGCCTATGGAGCCTATTGCGACCGCTTCCCCACCGCCTCGGATTGCGAATTCCTCGGACGGGGGGGCGTGAACCTGCACGATCTACCCGCCGAATGGGAGGCCACAGATATGCGTGAGCCACGCATCAAAACGATGATCTCGGTCGATCCCGGTTTTGGCTATGCCATGACCGAGGCCAGTCTGGCCACGATCACGGCGCGCACGTTGATCGTCAATCTGGGAGATGACGAAACCCAGTGGGCCGCGACAGATGCAGGCCCCAACGGGTCGAACTTGCTGGCCCATATTCCGGGGGCGAAGCTGGAACGGCTGGCCCCGGCATGGCATTTCTCCTTCCTGGGCACCTGCACTGACATGGGGGCCGAACTTCTGCGCGAAGACAAGGACGATCCGGTTTGTGACGAGCCCGCAGGCGGCGACCGCGCCATCTTGCACGGCAAGGCGATTGCCACGATCTCGGAGTTTCTGGGCCTGAAAGGCTGATGACGAAAGGCCCCCTCATGCAGGGGGCTTTTCCGCTTGGAGTGCTTGCAAATGCATGGCGGCAGGGCTAGCACCAAGCCCAAGAAAAGCCGGAGGCTGAGATGGATCTGACCGAACTTCGTGGCAAGTATATCGAGGCCGTGGCCCGCGCTGCCGATGAAAGCGCGCTGGAAGAAGTGCGTATTGCCGCACTTGGCAAGAAGGGCGAAATTTCGGCCCTGATGGCCGGTCTGGGCAAGATGGAGCCAGAGGCCCGCAAGGCCGCTGGCGCCTCCATGAACGTGCTGAAGGACGAAATCGACGCCGCCCTGCGTGCCCGTAAAGTGGCCTTGGCAGATGCAGCGCTGGACGAGCGGCTGAAATCGGAATGGCTGGATGTCACCCTGCCCGGTCGCCCGCGCCGCGTCGGCACCATTCACCCGGTTTCTCAGGTGATGGACGAGCTGACCGCGATTTTCGCGGATATGGGCTTCTCGGTGGCCGAAGGGCCGCAGGTGGAAAGCGACTGGTATAACTTTGATGCGCTGAACATCCCGCCGGAACATCCGGCACGGCAAGAACATGACACCTTCTTCATGCACCGCGCCGAGGGCGACGAGCGCCCTCCGCATGTGCTGCGCACGCATACTTCGCCAGTGCAGATCCGCGCGGCGCTGGAACATGGCGCACCGATCCGGGTGATTGCACCGGGCCGTGTCTATCGCATGGACATGGATCAGACACATACCCCGATGTTCCATCAGGTCGAAGGCATGGCCATTGACCGAGACATCAGCATGGCCAACCTGAAATGGACGTTGGAAGAATTCTGCCGCGCCTTCTTTGAGGTGGACAAGGTGGAGCTGCGCTTCCGTGCCAGCCACTTCCCCTTCACCGAACCCTCGGCCGAGGTGGACATCCGTTATTCCAATGTCGGCGGGCAGCTTCGGATTGGCGAAGGCGACAAATGGATGGAAATCCTTGGTTCGGGCATGATGCATCCGAAGGTGCTGCAAGCAGGCGGGATCGACCCGGAGAAATGGCAGGGCTACGCTTTTGGCATGGGGATCGACCGCATCGCCATGTTGAAATATGGTATCCCCGATTTGCGCGCCTTCTTCGAGGCTGACCTGCGCTGGCTGCGTCATTACGGATTTGCCGCACTGGATCTGCCAGATCTGGCCGGGGGCCTCAGCCGCTGAATGAAAAGGTGCCCCGCGGGGCACCTTTTGGTTTATGGAATATGCCTTTGTTTACAGGATATGAATATCACCCGCCCCAAGCGCGGTGCCATCACGCAGCTCCGCCACCAGGACCTTGCCACCCTGACCCGAGCCATCGGCATCATACCACAGATTGCCGCTCGCCCGGTCATAGATGAACCGATCCGAGGCATCCTGTGCCGCCGTGCCCAGCACGAAATCCGCTGCGCGCAACCTTCCGGTATAGGAAAACGCTGTGAAGGCATCATTGTCGAAATGCAGGTCATCCTGCCGCGCGTTGAAATCGGTGATGATCTCACGGTTTGCGGCACCGCGATGGGTAAAGGCAAAGACATCAGCCCCCGTCCCGCCGGTCAGCACATCCACACCGGCACCGCCGATCAGCGTATCAGCCCCACTACCGCCCAGCAGACGGTCACGGCCCAGACCACCAAACAGTTTGTCATTCCCGGTCCCGCCATCCAGCGTATCGGCCCCCGCGCCACCATCGGCCAGATCATTGCCGCCCAGCGTCCGCACACGGTCATTGCCGCCGAAACTGTTGATCTGATCCCCGGCATTGGTCATGGAGATCGTATCAGACTGCCCCAGCAACAGATTGTTCAGCGCAGTCCAGTTGCCCAATGCTGCAAAAGTGAACATCTGATTGGCGGATACAGACAGGCCCGACCAGTTCAGCAAATTGGTGCTGCCAAATGTGATGGTCATCTGGGTGACAGTGCCCGTAGGCACGCCCACGATCTCGGACCCTGACATTTCATAGCTGAGGCCCGTGCCGATAAAGTTGTAGCGGTCGCCCTCATCGGCGAGCGTCAGCCGGGTAGAGCTGCTTGTGACAATATCGAGGTCGAACAACTCCCCGAAAATATCGGTCGATGTCAGGTCGATTCCTGGCAAGGCGGTGTTGAAAACGATCGAAGCCATCAATTCCTCCGGCAAAGCTGTTTGAAAAGCCTAGCCCTGCCGGAGGGGGATCGCAAGTTTCTCAGTTAAACCTGTTGTCGCGTGGGAAGCCGCGCGGGGCCATGGCCCCTGCCCCGGCGCGCGGGCCTTGCCATTGTGTCAGGTCGGTCTCGGTGCGGGTGCGGCCCGCCGGGTCTTTCCATGTCAGACCATCGGTCAGCGTAAAGGTGGTCGCATCGCTGAGACCGCCATCCTTGTATTTCTGCAAGCGAACGCCCTTGCCCTTGGCCATCTCGGGTAGTTCGGCCAGCGGGAAGATCAGAAGTTTGCGGTTTTCGCCCACCACGGCGACGTGATCGCCATTCACCCGGCGGCACAGCGCTGTGCGCAGGCCGTCCTTGAAGGTCAGCACCTGTTTGCCCGCGCGGGTCTGCGCCACGACCTCCTCAGACGGCACAATGAACCCATCGCCCGCACTGGAGGCCACCAGCAGCTTCTCCCCCGCGCGCCAGATCAGCATGTCTGTGATTTCGGCATCATTGGGCAGGTCGATCATCAGGCGCAGCGGCTCGCCCATGCCACGCCCGCCGGGCAGGTTGGCACCCACCACCGTATAGAAGCGGCCATTGGCCCCCACCACGATGATCCGGTCAGTGGTCTCGGCGTGGAAGACAAAGCGGCCTTCGTCGCCATCCTTGAATTTCAGCTCGGTATCCAGTGGCTGATGGCCCTTCATCGCCCGGATCCAGCCCATCTTGGAGCAGATCACGGTGATCGGCTCGCGCTCGATCATCGCCTCCAGCGGCACCTCCTCGACCTCGGCCATATCCGCAAAATCGCTGCGGCGCTTGCCAAGCGCGGTCGCCTTGCCGAACTGGCGCTGCACATCGGCCAGATCGCGGCCAATGCGCGCCCATTGCAGGCCCGCATCGCCCATCAGCGCCATCAGATCGGCGCGTTCCTCGCGCAGCGCGTCACGCTCCGCGATCAGCTCCAGCTCCTCCAGCTTGCGCAAGGAGCGCAGCCGCATGTTGAGGATCGCCTCGGCCTGCACTTCGGACAATTCACCCTTGCCGGGCTTCGGCGGCACATAATCCGCCTCGGTCATCGCCCGCTTGTGCTTTTTGCCCCAGGTCTCGGCCATCAAGGCGGATTTGGGGTCATCATCATAGCGGATGATGTCGATGACGCGATCAAGGTTCAGGAAGGTCAGGATGAACCCATCCAGAATTTCCAGCCGGTGATCAATCTTTTCAATGCGATGCGTGGTGCGCCGCGCCAGCACTTCGCGCCGGTGATCCAGGAAAGCGCGCAAGACCTCCTTGAGGCTGCACACTTTCGGCACCTTGCCGTCGATCAGCACGTTCATGTTCAGGCTGAAGCGGATCTCCAGATCCGAATTCTTGAACAGCATCCCCATCAGCATATCAGGGTCAATGGTGCGCGCGCGCGGTTCCAGCACGATACGCACGTCCTCGGCGCTCTCATCCCGCACATCGGCCAGCGCAGGCACCTTCTTGGTCTGGATCACCTCAGCCAGACGCTCGATCAGCTTGGATTTCTGCACCTGATAGGGAATTTCGGTGACGACGATCTGCCACTGACCGCGCCCGAGATCCTCCACCGCCCAGCGGGCACGCAGACGGAAGGCACCGCGCCCCGTGCGATAGGCCTCAAGAATGCTGTCGCGCGGCTCGACGATCACGCCCCCTGTCGGGAAATCCGGGCCGGGCACATGGCGCATCAGCTCGGCATCCGAAACCTCGGGATCTTCGATCATCGCTTGGCAGGCGTCGATCAGCTCGTGCAGGTTATGCGGCGGAATGTTGGTGGCCATCCCCACCGCAATACCGCTGCTGCCATTGGCCAGCAGGTTCGGGAAAGCGGCGGGCATGACCACCGGCTCTTCCAGCGTGCCATCGTAATTCGGGCGAAAATCGACCGCGTTCTCGGTCAGCCCATCCATCAGCAGCTCGGCCACATGGGTCAGGCGGGCCTCGGTATAGCGGCTGGCGGCGGGGTTATCGCCGTCGATATTACCAAAATTCCCCTGCCCGTCGACCAGCGGGTAGCGCACGTTGAAATCCTGCGCCAAGCGCGCCATCGCATCATAGATCGCGGCATCGCCATGCGGGTGATAGTTGCCCATCACATCGCCCGAAATCTTGGCCGATTTCCGAAAGCCCCCGGTGGGCGAAAGGCGCAATTCGCGCATCGCATACATGATGCGGCGATGCACAGGCTTCAGCCCATCGCGCGCATCCGGCAAGGCCCGGTGCATGATGGTGGACAGCGCATAGGTCAGGTAGCGCTCACCAATCGCACGGCGCAGCGGCTCAGAATGGGTGGCTGGCCCATCTTCGGGCAGGATTTGGGGGTCGTCGGTCTTGTCGGTCATGGATGTGGTGTAATCGCTGCCCCCGGCCCGGTCCAGCCAGAATAGCAGCCGCCACGATTGTGACGGGGAAATGTGGCGAAATTTTCCACGCGACGTGATAAACTTTTGTGATATGCAGCCCCTATTCAAGTTTCCGTGTGCCAAAGCTGGCACGATTTGCGAGGTAAGCCATGATCCGGATGCTCTTGACCCTGTGCATGTGCATGCTTGCGGTCCTGCTGATCTGGGGCGAGGGCACAGGGCATCAGACCGATGCCGCAGCACCCCGGCCCAGCACCGAATCCCCTCGCGAAATTCCGGCGCTGCAAACCGCAGCCTACACCCCGGTCGAGCCGGCCTCTGCCCTGCCTCTGGTGCTGCCGCTGGTCACCGCGCCTGCGCCCGAGGCAGAAGCCGTCGCCCCCGAAGCTGCCATCGACCTGCGCTACATCACGGCCAAGACGGTGAATGTGCGCGAGGGGCCATCGACCGAGTTTCCGGTGATCGGCAAGCTGACAAGGGGAGAGGCGACGCGATTGCTTTGGCTGGAAGACAACGGTTGGGCCCATATCATCCTGGAAGGCGATGGCCTGACAGGCTTCGTATCCGGCGAGTTCCTGTCCGCCAACGCCCCCTGATTGCGCAAGCGGTGCTTTGCCCCTATCCCATGGCAAAGCCCGGAGCCGTGCATGACCCAAACCCGTTCGATCCTGATCACCGGATGTTCCTCTGGCATTGGCCTTGATGCCGCCCGCACCCTGCAAACACGCGGCTGGCGGGTCTTTGCCACTTGCCGGGCCGAGGCCGATTGTGAACGGCTTCGGGCCGAAGGGTTGGAGAGCTTCGCCCTTGATCTGGCGGATGAGGCCAGTATCGCAAGCGCGGTGGCCGAAGTGCTTCATCGCACCGGCGGCACGCTGGATGCGCTTTACAACAATGGCGCCTACGCCTGCCCTGGTGCCGCAGAAGACCTGCCGCGCGGCGCATTGCGAGAGATTTTCGAAGTCAATCTCTTTGGCACCCATGACCTGACCCGACAGGTGATCCCGGTCATGCGGGCGCAAGGGCATGGGCGCATTGTCAATTGTTCTTCGGTGCTTGGGCTGGTGGGTATGCGCTGGCGCGCGGCCTATGTCAGCACGAAATTCGCGCTGGAAGGCCTGACCGACGTGCTGCGGGTGGAGATGCGCGGCACCGGCATACATGTCAGCCTGCTGGAGCCCGGCCCGATTCCCACCCGCATTCGTGAAAACTCGATCCCGCATTTCGAACGCTGGATTGATTGGCAAAACTCCCCCCGCGCCGAAGAATATCGCAGCCTGTTGCATCGGCTTTATGAGCCCAAACAGGGGCCGGATCGGTTTGAACTGCCCTGCTCTGCCGTGACCGCCAAGCTGATTCATGCCATCGAGAGCCCGCGCCCCAAGGGCCGATACTATGTGACTCAGGCCACACATCTGATGGGGCTGGCACGACGCATTCTGCCCACCGCGGCGCTGGATTGGCTGATCGCGCGCAGCTGAGACGTTTTCACGCTCGCCTTTCGCCACCAAGACGCTATGTCTCGGGCAAAGTCTTGCACAGGGAAAGCCATGCTGACGCAGAATCCGCTGTTCATTCTGGCCGCTGTGGCCTGTTTCGGGGTGGTCATCGTGCTGACCATCGGCATCGGTGCCTTTGGCAAAGGAGGCGAGTTCAACCGCAAACATGCCAACCGCCTGATGCGCTATCGCATCATCGGCCAGGCCATCGCGGTCATCCTGATCGTGCTATTTGCCTATTTCTACAAACAAGGGGGCCAATGATGGTCGTTCTGTCCAAAATCTACACCCGCACCGGCGACAAGGGCGATACTGCGCTTGGCAATGGGGCCCGCGTGGCAAAGTATTCGGCCCGCGTCACAGCCTATGGCACCGTGGATGAGGCAAATTCCACCCTCGGCCTGTGCCGGCTGCATGCGACCGGCGAGATGGATGCAGCTCTGGCGCGCATTCAGAATGATCTGTTCGATCTTGGAGCCGATCTTTGCACCCCGGATATGGCGCGCGATGCCCAGGCCGAATATCCGCCGTTGCGCATGATCGCGCCCCAGGTGGCGCGCTTGGAAAGCGAAATCGACGCGATGAACGCGCGGCTGACGCCATTGCGCAGCTTTATCCTTCCCGGTGGTTCGGCATTGGCTGCATATCTGCATCTGTCTCGGACGATCGCCAGACGGGCCGAGCGCGAGACCGTGCATCTTGCCTCTCTGGAAGAGGTAAATCCAGAAGCTGTCAAGTATTTGAATCGTCTGTCGGATTGGCTGTTTGTGGCGGGCCGCATCGCCAATGATGACGGTAAATCCGATGTGCTCTGGGTGCCGGGGCTGACCCGAGACGCCTGACGTTGCGTAAATGACGCGGCGTCCCCGCGCCGTGTCGCGTCGCTTTTGGATTGTTTTTGCCATCCCCACCGGGCTAACAACGCTGCGGAGAGCTTGGAAAGGCCCGATACGGGGCCGGGAATCTGGGAGATTGCCGCTGATGAAGGTTTTGGTGCCTGTCAAACGCGTGATTGACTATAACGTGAAGGTCCGCGTGAAAGCGGATGGCACGGGTGTCGATCTTGCGAACGTGAAGATGTCGATGAACCCCTTTGACGAGATTGCCGTGGAAGAGGCCATCCGTCTGAAGGAAAAGGGAATCGCGTCGGAAATCGTGGTGGTTTCCATTGGCGTGAAGCAGGCGCAGGAAACCCTGCGCACCGCGCTGGCCATGGGTGCGGATCGCGCGATCCTGATTGAGGCCGCCTCGGACGTGCACACGGATATCGAGCCGCTGGCGGTTGCGAAAATCCTCGCCGCCGTGGTGAAGGAAGAGCAGCCGGGCCTTGTGCTGGCGGGCAAACAGGCCATCGACAATGACCTGAACGCCACCGGCCAGATGTTGTCGGCGCTGCTGGGCTGGAGCCAAGGCACCTTCGCCAGCGAACTCTCGGTCGAGGGCAACACGGCGACTGTCACCCGCGAAGTGGATGGCGGCCTGCAAACGATCAAGGTCAAGCTGCCCGCCGTGGTGACGGTGGACCTGCGCCTCAATGAGCCGCGCTATGCCTCGCTGCCGAACATCATGAAGGCGAAGAAAAAGCCGCTCGATGAAAAGACCGCTGCCGATTACGGCGTCGATGTCACGCCGCGCCTGACCGTGATCAAAACCTCGGAGCCCGCCGGGCGGAAGGCTGGCGTCAAGGTTGCCTCGGTGGAGGAACTGATTGCGAAACTCAAAGATGAAGCGGGGGTGATCTGATGGCTGTTCTCCTTCTGGCCGATGTGAACGGTGGCCAGCTTGCCACTGACTCGGTTTCCAAAACATTGACGGCAGTGGCCGGTCTTGGCGACGTGCACCTTCTGGTGGCAGGCCCTGCCTCGGCCGCAGCAGAAGCCGCGACGCTTTCCGGGGTTGCGAAGGTGCTGCATGCAGATGAGGCGGGCAATGGCCTCGCCGAAGGTCTGGCCGATCTGATCGTATCGCTGGCAGGCGGTTACAGCCACATCACGGCAGCCGCGACGGCCTATTCCAAGAACGTGCTGCCCCGCGTGGCTGCGCTGCTGGATGTCATGGTGCTGTCTGATGTTACCGCCATCGTGGATGCCGATACATTCGAGCGCCCGATCTATGCCGGGAACGCGATCCAGACCGTGAAATCCTCGGATGCGAAAAAGGTGTTCACCGTCCGCACCGCGGCTTTCGCTGCCGCTGCTGCCGGTGGCTCTGCCGCTGTGGAAGCCGTCGCCGCCAAGGGGTCTGACCTGTCAGCTTGGGTGGAAGACAAGGTCGCCGCTTCGGATCGCCCGGAGCTGACTTCGGCCAAGATCGTCGTGTCAGGTGGCCGTGGCGTCGGCAGCCAGGCCGATTTCGCGCTGATCGAAACCCTCGCCGACAAGCTGGGTGCCGCTGTTGGCGCAAGCCGTGCCGCTGTCGACTCGGGCTTTGCCCCGAACGATTGGCAGGTTGGCCAGACCGGCAAGGTTGTTGCCCCGGCGCTCTATGTTGCCGTTGGTATCTCCGGCGCGATCCAGCATCTGGCCGGCATGAAAGACAGCAAGATCATCGTCGCCATCAACAAGGACGAAGAAGCTCCGATCTTCCAGGTGGCAGATTACGGTCTTGTGGCGGATCTGTTCGCCGCAGTGCCTGAGCTGACAAGCAAGCTCTGATAGGCAGCGTGAACAAAGTCACAGGCCCGCGCCATTGGCGCGGGCCTTCATCATTCCACGAACGGCCTTAGCACGGTAGCCAAACGCCCCGCAACTTCGCGATGCGCCGCGAGACCGGGCACACCTCTGGCCGCTGGCTCCTCCAATTCAGAGAATGAAAGCCCGCCACCTGCCTCGCCCCGCATTGCGGAACTGCTGAGAACTTCAACCACAGTCCCAACAGACGGGCGCAACTGCGAGATCATCTCGGTGGTGATCAAAAGCGGCTCCCGCGTCAAATCAACCGGCCGGTCGGCACGAGGAGGCCGGTGTGGGCTGAACCACAGCAACACAATCTCCGATCCAAGCTCCCGGATCAGCCGCTGCATGCGCGCCTGCCATGTCAGCCGCAATTCATCAACCACGCGATCGAAACGATCGGCTGAAAGTTTATGCAGGCTTTGCAGCATATGCCGGGTAAAGCTGAATTCGGTGAAATCCACCTCGGGAAACAAGGCCTTGAGGGCCGGATTGGCCCCCAGAAAGCGATCATTGCGACGCCGGTGGACCTTGTAAAACCGGTTCGACAGATTATGCGCCCCAACGATCTGGATCACAACGGCCCTGGCCCCTCGTGCGATGTCGAGGATGTCAGGATCATTCAAATATACATCCAGGCCAGCATTCACCGCCCCGAGATTGACCACCTGAACCCCGGTCTCTGCCTCTACCAGAGCAGGAAAAGGCTCTGGCACAAATTTCCCATATGTTTCAGTCCCCCCCAGAACTGCGACATATGGGCAATCAAGCGACTTTGCCGGCCCCCGGAACACAACACGCGACGCGCCATAGCGGCATGGCGCGTAATCCAGCGCACCCGCGCCTGGATACACATAAGCCATCTCAACCACCCAGTCTTGATACACCCACGACTCAGACTGGAGCAAAGCTGTTGCCAAAAAGCTAACAGCCGCATTTGCCTCAAATTTCAGAAATCTGACGCAGCGTCAGGCACCCTTGCGCCGCAGTGCGGCAGGGGCTTAGACTTGCGGCGTCTGGATGGGAGAGCGGAATGGCAATTGAAACCGTGGGCGTCGTCGGCGCCGGGCAAATGGGCAACGGCATCGCGCATGTCTTCGCTCTGGCAGGCTATCAGGTGGTTCTGAACGACATCAACGCTGACAGCCTCGCTCAGGCCATTGCGACGATCGAGAAGAATATGGATCGCCAGGTCAGCCGTGGTAAAATCAGTGATGACGATCGTAAGGCAGCGCTCCTGCGTATCCGCACTACATTGACGCTCCCGGAGATCGGCCAAACCGATCTGGTCATCGAGGCCGCAACTGAAAACGAAGCGATCAAGCAAAAGATCTTCGACTCGCTGCTGCCGCATCTGAAACCGGAGACGATCCTCACTTCCAACACGTCCTCGATTTCGATCACCCGTCTTGCCAGCCGCACCGACCGGCCCGAGAAATTCATGGGGTTCCACTTCATGAACCCGGTTCCATTGATGCAATTGGTCGAGTTGATCCGCGGCATTGCCACCGATCAGCCGACCTGGGATGCGCTGCATGAGGTGGTGCGCCGTCTGGGCAAGACCGCTGCTTCGGCAGAAGATTTTCCCGCCTTCATCGTGAACCGTATCCTCATTCCGATGATCAACGAGGCCGTTTACACGCTTTATGAGGGCGTGGGTTCCGTGAAAAGCATCGACGAATCGCTGAAGCTGGGGGCCAATCACCCGATGGGTCCGCTGGAACTCGCCGATTTCATCGGGCTGGATACCTGCCTCGCCATCATGAACGTCCTGTATGACGGTCTCGCCGATACGAAATACCGCCCGTGCCCGCTGCTGACCAAATATGTCGAGGCTGGCTGGCTGGGACGCAAGACCGGTCGCGGTTTCTACGATTATCGCGGCGATACCCCGGTGCCGACCCGTTAACGGCCAAGCGCCAAGGTGTGCTCGCGCAGCCATGCCAAAAAGCCGCGCGGGTTGCCCTCCCATTTGTCCAACTCGCTCGGCGGGATCGGGGCACCGATATGGGGCCGCTGCGGCTTGAAAAGTGCGCGGCGGATTTCATAGAGCAAGAGCCCTTGGCGCAATGTATCCGACAGCTTGTTGGCAATCAGGAACGCCCGGCTGTTCTGCCCTGGAAAGCGCATGGGCACGATGGTTGCGCCAGAAGTGCGCACCATCTTGTGCGTAAATACATTCCACTCCGCCTCGATGGCCGGGCCAAACCATGTCTCGGACATGGCGACTTTGCCCGCCGGGAACAGGATGATCAACCCGCCCCTCTTCAGATGCGCCATGGTCTCATTGCGCATCTGGAGACCAAGTTCTCTTGCGTTTTCCTCATGCGGGAAGGGCACAGGGATCATGAACTCTTCGATTTCAGGAATCCCGGTCAGCAGGGATCGGGTCAGGATCTTGAAATCAGGGCGCACGCGGGCAACGATTTCGGCCATGATCATGCCGTCAACCAGCCCGTGCGGGTGGTTTGCCACCAGAACCACCGGGCCGGTGGAGGGGATTTGTGCGATTTCTTCTGGCGGCGTCTGAATGTCGATCCCCATTGTGCGGATCGCCTTTGGCCAGAAGGCCACGCCAAACGGTGCCCCTGAGGCCTCGAATTTGCGGATCAATCGCAACAGGGTGACCTTGGCAGTCAACCACTCGATGGCGCGGATACTTCCCGCCTTGAAAGGATTTGTGAAAGTGCCCGCATAAGACAGGCGGCGCATATCATAGGGGCGTTCGACCCGTGTCTCGACCTGTCCGGTCACAATCTGCCTTACCGATCTTCGCCAAAGCGATTGGCCACCAATGCCTCAAGGGCATCGGCCAGCCGTGCTGCCTCGTTGCCAGTGGTGGCAACCTCGATGAATGTTCCGCGCGAAGCCCCCAGCATCAGCAAGCCCATGATCGAGTCCCCCGATACGGTCATGCCATCTTTCGTGACTTCGGCCTGAGCGTCAAAGCCCTCGACGCATTCGACAAACTTTGCCGAAGCGCGTGCATGCAGGCCCTTTTCATTCACGATCTTCAGATGGCGATTGCTCATGCCTGCTCTCCTTGCCCGGCTGGCATGTCACCGCCCAGATCGAGGCTGTTGATATACTTGCGCCCTGCCTCCAACGCGAGGCCGACAGCCTCTGGCAGGGGCAGGTCGCGCGATTTGGTCAGCTTGATCAACATGGGCAGATTGGCCCCATAGAGAATGCGCCGGTTGCGCGCAGCACAGGCCGGAAGCGACAGGTTGGAGGGAGACCCGCCGAACATGTCGGTGACCACCACGACCCCTGCGCCACGATCAACGGCATCCGCCGCGGCGCTGATCTCTGCCGATTTTGCTCCCCGATCGTGCTCATCCTCAATGGAAATTGCACTCATGGCGTCTTGTGCGCCAACCACATGCTCCACCGCGGAAAGGTATTCCCGCGCCAAGCCTCCATGAGATCGGAAGAGCACACGTCTGAACTCCAGTCACTGACCAATCTCGT
>CALKAA010000210.1 GCA_937983495.1 uncultured Gemmobacter sp.
AGGGTCTTCATGCGCGGCCTCCAGCACGATTTCCAATTCGCCATCCGGCAGGGGGCGTTGCAGCGGGTGAAGAAGGTCAAAAGGTTGGGTCAGCCAATCGCGCCATTCCTCGGGCCGGGTGAGGATGACCGGCATGGCCTTGGGGTGGATGCGCGCCACCTCGCGGTTCGGCTCGCAGGTGAGGAAGCCAAAAGCCTGCACCGTCACCTCGCCTTCCTTCACTTTGCGGGTGCTGGTCCATTCGGTGCAAATCCCGGCAAAGCAGGTCAGCGGACGCTCAGGGCCAAGGGCAAACCAGATCGGCTTGCCTTTGGTGAGGCCGGTGCGGCTGTCAGGTTCGGCAAAGCTGGTGAAGGGCACGAGGCAACGGTGTGCCACCCCTAACCAGCGCTGCCAATGCGGCGCGGCAAGGTTGCGGATATTGGTCACGCCGGGATCGGTGCGCTTGCCTACCAGAAAGTGCGGTGGCGTCGGCATGCCCCAACGGGCCAATGACAGCTGCAATCCTTGAGCGCCCCGTCGCAGGATGGGCGCCGGATAATCCGGCCAGATCGCCGGCATGGCAGGAAGGTTGCCGGTCAGATCTTCGATCAGCGCACCGTCATCCGTGATCTGTTCAAAGGCATGGCGCAGGGCATCCTGCGGTTTGGTTTGGGCGTAGAGGTTGCACATGAATCGGCCCTGACCGTAGATTGCCTTGAAACATTACGGGAACATTTGCTGCTGGGATAGATGTAAGGGAGCTTGGTCGAAGACAGACGTCCGCTGAAAGGCCCGACATATTTCAAAGCAGGCGCTTGGGTGAGATGGGGCAGATATCCGCAGTCTGAGCTTGGCCATCACCGCGCGCCATTGCCAGAAGCCATAAGTGTCGGCGTGGCAAGAGGCTTGGCGGCACCGCCGATACCTCCCACCGCCAAGCACATCAGTCCCCATTAGGTCAGCGCAAAGGCTCCCTTGCCGTTCGGTCAAGGCCAATGCACGCCCCCGCAACCAGTTTTATACGCGTTATCAAACGCTTACGCGCCGCCCTCTAGGGCGGCGTTTGCGTTTGCAGAACCCGTGGAAGCACTGTGGAAGCAAAAGGGGGCGAAGTTCTTCGAAACACAGAGAAAACCGTGCGAGCCAGTGTCCGCTTGCTTTGGGTCCGCAGGGAATGGTTCGCCGAACAAGGTTAAGCGCTCCATCGTTGTCGCAAGGCCCTGACGAGCGAAGCTGGACTTCGCCTTAACTAAGAAGTGTTGGGACTGTTGACGGCCGCCTTGGTGGTTGCAGCGAAATCGATTAGTCACAACGGGACATCGAAGGAAGTTGCTGTGACACGAAAATCAAAAGGGCGCCTATGATCGGCTCATCTTCGACGTGCGGCCGCGTACCCAGATAGTCCTCTGGGGCGGCGCAAAACGCTTCGTTGGCCGCAAGCGTTTCTAGGGTCCAGATGCATTGATTTCGTTCGTTTGGCGTGTTTCAGGGACCGCAAGGAGACTGGATCATGAGCAATCTTTACTGGCTGACGGACGCCCAGATGGAGCGCCTTAGGCCTTTCTTCCCCAAGAGCCATGGAAAGCCCCGCGTCGATGATCGCCGTGTTCTCGGCGGCATAATTTTCATCAATCGCAATGGCTTGCGCTGGTGCGACGCGCCAAAGGAATACGGCCCGTCCAAGACCCTCTACAACCGTTGGAAGCGCTGGAGCGACAACGGGGGCTTCGCCCGGATCATGGTGGGCCTGGCCACTGAGCGCGCCGAACACAAGACCATCATGATCGACGCGACCTATCTGAAGGCGCACCGCACGGCATCGAGCCTGTGCGTAAAAAAGGGGGGCGCGGGTGCCAGATCGGGTGCACCAAAGGTGGGATGAACACCAAGCTGCACGCCGTTGCCGATGCCAAAGGGCGGCCGATCGGGTTCTACCTGTCGGCCGGTCAGGTCAGCGATTACACCGGCGCGTCGGCGCTACTCGGTAGTCTGCCGAAGGCGGGCTGGCTGCTCGCCGATCGAGGTTATGACGCCGATTGGTTCAGAGAAGCGTTGAAAGACAAGGGGATAAAGGTCTGCATCCCGGGCCGAAAGTCTCGCAAGAAGGCGGTGAAATACGATAAACGGCGCTACAAGCGCCGCAATCGCATCGAGATCATGTTCGGGCGGTTGAAGGACTGGCGGCGTGTTGCAACCCGATACGACCGCTGCCCGGAAACCTTCTTCTCTGCCATCATGCTCGCCGCAACCGTCTTGTTCTGGCTGTGAAACTCAATAAGTCTGGAGCCTAGTTGGGGCTGATGTCTTCGCCCATGTCGTATAGATCATCGTGCGGCTTGCGTTAGCCATAGACCTCGCCACTATCATCCCAAGCCTGCTTAAGCAGCACGGTTTGACGCCGATCGTCCAAAGCACGGGGGCTCAATGGCTCTCGCAGCCATGCACAAAAGCTACTTGGATGCCCGCATGCGGGAGAGGGGACTTGTCCGGATCATACCCAAGGCAGACAATATGTTTCACGGTGGAACCGAATTGATCTGGGTTTCCTGCAAAAGGGCATCCAGAAGTTTTCGGCTTTCCTCAGCTTTGGTTGCGATCGCACTTGCCCCACCCAAAGTAACTGACTCTTGGAGCAATGGTCGTTGTTCGTCTTCGATGGCCAGCGCTGCAACACCGGGCCAAGCACCCTCCCCTTGCGCCGCAACTGCGGCCCATTGCCTCTCTGTGCGTTGCAGGAAGGCAAGGTCGCCCGCATGTTCGGAATTGCCTTGCAACAGCGCCGCAGCCTCATCCGACCGCCCCAAAGCGCGCATCGCTTGAGCCCTCAGATGGTCGGCTTGATGATCTAGGCCGGAAATGGTTTCGAGGGCTTCCTTAGGTTGGAAAAGTGCAAGCTGCGCTTGTGCGATTGTCATGCGTATCGCGTCTGGAAAGGTCGCAATGTCATCGCGCGGAACATTCAGCCATTGCAACGCCTGTCCTGGAAAGCCCAGCTCGTTTAGCTTACGCGCCAAAGCAAATGTGCTTTCGGCATCAATCCCGGCCCGGTCTATTGGAGGAACGAATGCATGCTCCAAAATATCTGCGTCCGCGCCACTTTCAGCCATAAGGGACCAGAATTCACCCGCTGCGACCGGCACTTGCTGTAAAGCCAGATAAGCCAAATCGAATTCCCCTGACAGGGCATAGGCCAGAACCAGCGCACGTCGCAGATCTTGCTCGACTTTCTGGCCACGGTTCTGCGCAATCAAGGTCTCCAACATGGCGATGCGATCCGCAGTGACAGGATTCCGGGCAGCAAAATCCATATTGATCAAGCCCACCAATGCTGCCGCCTCATCTGGTCCGGGATGGGCGGATGCAGCCTGTAGAGCGGCCTTCGCTTGCTCAGGGCGGTCTTCACGCAAATCTAGGCGCGCCTCAGAAAGTTGCATGCTCAACGGCACCTGCTCTGTAACGCGGCTGATCGTATCGCGGACCATATGTGCGCTGGCCTCATCGCCACGCTCCAGCAGCCGGTCGATGAGTCGCGCCCCCAGTGTTTCGCGCAAGTGATATGGTAGCGCCGCGAAAGCCTGCACAACCGCACCCGCAGCTATAGGCTCGGATGGCCTGAGCCGATCCCGTGCAAGTACAGCCCATAGAGCCGAAGCGTTATTGCAGGTTTCCATGTTTCGGAAAGGGCTGTTTCCGCTGGCCCCGCCGTCGATGATAAGCCCGATCTCTGCCAGGGCAAGCTGCTGTCGCGTCGGCTCGGGAATGGCTGCCAGCACGAGACGGGCCTCCACGCCGAAGCCCAAATACAGGTATTGCCTTGCCGCATCTGCAAGTTGAGCATCGGGTAACCGATCCGCATCCGTCACCAACATGCGATGGATCGCCGAAAGTGTTTCCGCAGGATTATCGTCCGTTTTACCCCATGAAGGAAGATCGACAGCCTCAAGTGGCAGACATTCTTCCTGCAAGACGGGCGTGTCATCCGACACACCGCCCAGTCTCATCTCCATTCCAGCCTCGGGAATGACCCTAAAAGATGCTTCGGGCATCTGAACTGGTGGCATCAGCGGCCGTGCAGGCTTTTCATCAACACTGGATTTGGTTGTATCAAGGCTCACAAGCCCCTGACTTGCCGCGAGTCCCAACTGCTCGACGATCGTTTCACGAAATCCTTGTGGTATACGCGAAACAGGGCTCTGCACGGGTTTCGTTCCCCCGACAGGCCCACCTATACGTTCAGCCCAGTCGAGTGCAATCGCGCCAGCCTCGGGTGTAATTGTCACTGTTGGCGTTGCCGGGGCCGAGGTTGGGGGTGTGAAGGAAACAAGCGGAGCCTCGAACACTGACTCAGCAGGCGGATCCCCCGCCTTGATATCGACGACAATCACATTTGGGCGAAAGGCAAAAGCAGTGACGTGACACGCGCAAGCCGCGACAATATGCAGATCACTTGTTGCGGGTACCTGCTGTATGTCTGCGATGCGTGTTTTGGGTATGCGCTTGAATGCCCCCGTCAAGTCATATTCCAGCCCTTGCAGCTCGACGGAAAGGGTATAGCCATCTGCCACGCGCCCCAACCTCCAGTTATTTGGGGCAGGCAAAGTCACGACGATGCGCGTGAAATTGCTGTGTTCACCGGTCGTCACTACAGCCGGAGCGGCCATAATCGCTGATGGAAAAATAAAGGACAGGGCCAGAAGGGCGAAACGCTTCATGCGGCCTCCTGCTTCAAAGCGCGCAGAGCCTCCTCAAGATCCGAAAAACTGGGACGAACAGCGTGCGGTGTATTCTGCCGCCCGACCTCGATACAGATATTGGCCGGGTGATTATGCAAATTCGCAATCAGCACCTCACGAATGAGCTGATAGAAATGCTCATCCTCTTCCACCACGGCTTTGACGCGTGTCGCAAAGGGCCCGACAATGCCATAAGCCAGAAACACGCCCAGAAAAGTGCCCACAAGCGCACCACCGATCATTTTTCCCAGTACTTCGGGCGGCTGGTCGATTGACCCCATGGTCTTGATCACCCCCAAAACAGCCGCCACGATCCCGAGTGCAGGCAAGGCATCCGCCATGGATTGAAGGGCGTGGCTGGAGTGCAGGGCATGGTGGCGCGCAGTCTCCATGCGCTTGTCCAGCACCTCTTCGACCTGATGGGGATCATCGTAATTCATCGAGGCAGCCCGCATCGTATCGCAAATCAGGTCCACAGCATCATGATCGTGCTGGATTCGGGGGTAGCGGGAAAAAATCGCCGACTCGCCAGGCTTTTCGATATGCTCCTCCAAGGCGACTGGATTTGCGCGCGCGATACGAATCAGTTCGAACAAGAGGCAAAGGAGATCGCGGTAATCGCCTGGCTTCCATTTGGGCCCCTTGAACACCTTTCCAATATCTTTGAGCGCATGTTTTACCGATGGAAAGTCATTGGAAATGAAGAACGCCCCGACGGCTGCCCCGCCGATCATGATCATCTCGAAGGGCAAGGATTTGAGGATGATCCCCATCTTGCCGCCGGCCAGCACATAGCCCCCGAACACCATGAGGAAGATCACGACGATCCCGACAATCCCGAACATCCGTCACTCCTTTGATCGCATACCCCGTCAAACTCTCAGCCGCAGCTTAAGAATCCCTTACTCCTTGGGCACATTTGCATTGCGCCCTGCGAGAAGCGCACTGACGGCATAGGCCTTTTCAGGTGCCATACCGGACATGATGGCGGCGGCTTCGGCAGGTCGCATCCGCCCAAGGAAGCCTGCTGCAAAGTCGGGGTCCATACCATCGAACAAGATCGCGGCATCTTTGGGCTTCATGGCCTGATAAACCTCGGTCAGTTGAGATAGGTCAGTCTCTGCGGCCTTGTCCGCCACGGCCAGCGTATCGCGCAGGGCGGCTTCGGCCTGCTCAAGCTCTGCAAGACGACGGGCAATCACTTGCTCTGCCAGGTCCAGCGCAGCCCTGCGCTCGTCAATGGCCGTTTCCCGAACAGAAGCCTGCTTTTCGCGTTCCGTCAGGGCGGCGGCAAGTGCAGCTGGTGGTTGCGGGCATTCCAACGGCGGCGCAGGCTCCCCTGCGGCAGGCTCTGCTGCGCCCGATGAGGCCCAGGCAGAACCGGCATTCAGCCCTATACGCAACGACGCGCTGGCCAAGAGCAGCAGTGACAGCGTGAAAAGGGCACTTACCCCCAGTTTCCGCCCTCCAGACTTTCGACCAGACGCACTCATTCCGCAGCCTCCAGATCGTCGCGCACCGTGCGACGCCTGACAAAACGCATGCGGCGTGCCGCATCGCTATTCTCAGAGTCGCTGCGTCGGTCCAATCGAGGCTCGGGGACATCGTGCATCGAGGCCAGCATCACCTCCAGCCGGGCTGCAACCATCTCGGAGCGCACGGTCAACGCCTCTAGTGTCGCGGCAGAACCTGTCGCCGCACCACGCGCCTTTTCCAAAGCCCGTGTAAGATCGTCAACCTGCGCTGACAGAACTGCAATGGCCCCACCCATCCCGGATTCAAGGGTGGAGAATTTCTTTAGCCTCCCTGCAAGAACATAGCAGTAGATTGCCACACCAATCGTGCCGGCAATCATCAGGATGTCTGCAATCAGGTTCATGCTGAACCTCCCTCAATTCACTATGAATTCGGTAATGAGCAGGTCATTCACCCGCCCTTCGCCCGTCACGAGCTGAATACGCCGCAGAAGATGCGATCGTATGAGTGTCAGCGCCGCCGGGTCTTCCAATTGCCGCACTTCCACAGCCCGCAGATAGGTGTTGATCACATCCAGAACCCGCGGCATCAGCAGTGTGACCTCCGCCACATGAGCATTGGCCACCTCAAGCTGCGAGACCATGCGCAAGCGCCGATTCTCCGCTGCCGCCCCCAAGGAAATCATGATCGGCTCCAAGGGCACAAAAGCGATATCGGGTAGCTTGATCTCTGGATGTGCAGCCTCTGTGTGCGTATCGCCCCCCAGTATCATGCCGCTGTAAGTCACAAAAAAACCGCCACCACCCAGCAGGATTGCCAGCACCACGCCAATCAGCAGTGGCAGTTTCGATTTGCGTTTGGGCGCCGCTTCCTGCGGCGTTTCGGGCTCAGCCATGGGTCTCTCCGGTCTTTCTGCCGGAATCATCTATAGACCCGATCTCACTAACCGATTGTTAAGGCCAATGGCGCAAGACTCACTTTGGAAGGGGCAGAAGCCCCAATACGGAGTCAAGCCTTGCAGAACCTGGTATCGCTTTGGTTTCAGATGAACACGCGCCGGAAGATCATCGTGATCGGTGCCACAATTGCCATGTTCCTTGCGATTTTGGGCATTTCGCGAGTTACAGGGCAAAACAACATGGCCCTGCTTTATGCCGGGCTTGATAGTGCGGCCGCCGGTGAGGTGATCACGGCTCTCGACCAAAAGGGCGTCATCTACGAAGTGCGCGGCGATTCGATTCATGTCGATGCCGCGCAGCGAGACGCCTTGCGCATGGCATTGGCGGGCGAGGGCCTGCCGGCAGCGGGCGTTGGCGGTTATGAATTGCTCGACGGGCTATCGGGGTTCGGCACAACATCCCAGATGTTTGATGCGGCCTATTGGCGGGCCAAGGAGGGCGAGCTTGCACGCACCATTCTGGCAACGCCTGGCACCAAGGCGGCACGCGTGCATCTGGCGCAACCGGGCCCGCAGCTTTTCCAGCGGGATAAACGCGCCTCGGCCTCGGTGACCGTCACAATGACGAGCGGCACGATGTCCGTGGCGCAAGCACGGGCCTTCAAGCATCTCGTGGCTTCTGCGGTCAGCGGACTGGCACCAGAAGATGTCTCGGTGATCGACGCCCAAGCCGGGCTTATCCAGACAGGAGACGATCAGAGCGGTGCTGATCCGGTCGGCAAGGATCGGGCGACGGAACTTCGACACAATGTCGAACGGTTGCTGGAGGCTCGGGTTGGGCCGGGCAAGGCCGTGGTTGAAGTCAGCCTGGATGTGGTGAATGATCGCGAGCAGATCACCGAACGCAAATTCGATCCGCAGGGGCGTGTCGCCATCTCCACCGAGACACAGGAAAAATCCGGTACAAGCAGTGAATCGGCACAGGATGTCACCGTGGCCTCCAACTTGCCGGAGGGCGATGCGGCAGGGGGAAATGGCACGCAAAGCCAGAATTCGGAAACCCGCGAGCGGGTCAATTTCGAAGTATCCGAAACACAGCGGGAACTGGTGCGCGGGCCGGGTGCGGTGCGACGCCTGACCGTCGCTGTGCTGGTGGATGGCCTGCGTGTGGTCGATGCCGATGGTGTGGCAACCTGGCAGCCCCGCCCGGAAGAAGAGCTTGCGGTATTGCGGGAACTTGTCGCCTCGGCAGTCGGATTGGATGAAAGCCGCGGTGACGTTCTCACGCTCAAATCGCTGGCTTTCGAGGCTGAGCCACAGGCCGGCACACTGGCAGAAGCCGGGCTGCTGTCGAGCTTTGGTCAGCTTGACATCATGTCGTTGGTTCAAGTTGCCGTCCTGGCACTGGTTGCCTTGGTTCTGGGGCTTTTCGTACTGCGCCCACTTCTGACATCAGCCCCTGCTACAGCGGCAAGTTTGCCGGCCGGAGCCACGCCATTGGCCTTACCCGCGGCAGAATCGGGTGTCGACCAGGCATCCCCCCGCGTCGTCAGCGGCGAGATTGACGACATTGGTGAATACTCGGGCATGCCCGTCTATGGCGAGGCGACAGAGCTGCCTGACGATCCGGTGGAACGCTTGCGCCGCCTGATCGACGAACGACAAGCAGAATCGGTCGAGATTTTGCGCGGTTGGCTGGAGTCGGAAGAGGAGCGTGCATGATGGCAATGCTGAGGCTTGAGGTTTTCGAGGCGGCTGGCCCCGGACAAGACCCTGCACCGGCACCCGCCACGGGGGCCGATCAGGAAAGCCGGCTGGAAGCCTATGAACAGGGGTATCGCGCAGGATGGGAGGATGCTGCCGCCGCCCATGCCGAGGATCAACGGCGGATCCGTGTCGATCTGGCCCGAAGTCTGCAAGCGCTCGGCTTTACCTATCAGGAAGCGCGCGCGCATGTGCTGAAATCACTCGCGCCGCTGATGCAGGACATGGTCGGCAAACTTTTGCCGGAAATGGCGCGTGAAGCATTGGCACCTACGGTGCTGGAAACGCTGATGCCGCTGGCCGAACAGCTTGCCGATGAGCCGGTCACTCTGGTGGTGAACACCAATGACCGCAAGGCGATCGAGGAATTGCTGGAACAGGCAACCGGTCTGCCGGTGACCATCGTGGAGGAAGCCACGCTGAGCGAAGGTCAGGCCTTCCTGCGCCTGGGCTTGCAGGAAGTGCATATCGATCTTGCCCGTGCCACGGCTGAAATCGCTGCGGCGGTCCGGGGCTTCTTTGGATTTTCGGAAAAGGAATGAGCGATGGAAGACATGGTTGAGCAAAGCCCTTTCGGTCAGGTGCCGATCGAGATTCTCATCTCGGTCGGGAAGGCGCGGCCACAAGTGCGAGATCTTCTGCGGCTTCAGCGCGATGCCGTTCTGCCGCTGGACCGCCGGGTTGATGATCCTGTGGAACTATATGTCGGCGACCGGCTGATCGCGCGCGGCGAGCTGCAAGAGCTGGAGGGCGACCAGGCGGGGCAACTGGCGGTGCGGCTGATCGAGGTGGCCAGCCTCAAAGGCGGTCTTTGATGCGTCATCTTGCAGGGGCTTTGGCCCTGTTTCTGGCGCTGGCCACACCGGCCCTGGCGCAGGACGCGCCATTGGACATGCTGCAAGGACCGGATCTTGCTGGACGATCAGTGCAATTGATCGCATTGATCACCATTCTCAGCATCGTGCCCGGGATCGCGGTGATGGTCACCTGCTTTCCCTTCCTTGTCACGGTGCTGTCGATCCTGCGTCAGGCACTTGGCTTGCCGACGGCACCGCCCAATATGGTGATCGTCAGCTTGGCGTTGTTCCTGACATGGTTCATCATGGACCCGGTCCTGACCGAAGCCTGGACGCGAGGGGCCGGACCTTTCTCGCGCGGCGAAATCGAACTGGCCCAGGCGATACCCGTCACGGTGGAGCCCTTTCGCATCTTCATGGCCGGGCGGGTAGACCCTGACACCTTTGCACAGATGCAGGCCCTGCGCCCCGGCGCAATCGGCCCGGCGGTCGACGCTCCCTTGTCGTTGCTGGTGCCATCCTTCATGCTGTCGGAAATCCAGCGCGCCTTCGAGATCGGCTTTCTGGTGTTCCTGCCCTTCCTGATCATTGATCTGGTTGTTGCGGCTGTTCTCATGTCGATGGGGATGATGATGGTGCCACCTGCGGTGGTCTCACTTCCGTTCAAACTGGCTTTCTTCGTTGTGGCGGACGGCTGGGCCATCCTGTCTTCGGCTTTGGTGCGAAGTTACTTTTAGGGGTGCGGCAGCCGGGGCCGCCGCACCTTGAGAACGGAGTCACACCACGTTGAAGGCCGGACCATAGGGATATTTGGTGATGTCTTCGTTGCCATCTTCCGTAATGAACAGAATGTCATGCTCGCGATAGCCGCCCGCACCAGGCTGGCCTTCCGGAATGGTCAGCATCGGTTCCATGCTGATCACCATGCCCGGCTCCAGCACGGTGTCGATATCCTCGCGCAGCTCAAGCCCGGCCTCGCGGCCATAATAGTGCGACAGCACGCCAAAGCTGTGGCCATAGCCGAAGGTGCGGTATTGCAGCAGCTGGCGCTCCTCGAAGAAGGCGTTGATCTTGGCCGTCACCTCGGCGCAGGAGGCTCCGGGCTTCAGCAGGCTCATGCCATATTCATGAGCGGCGACATTCGCCTCCCAGATTTTCAGGCTGGCCGCATCCACTTCGCCTACAAACATCGTGCGTTCCAGCGCGGTATAATAGCCTGAAATCATCGGGAAGGTGTTCAGGCTGAGAATATCCCCCCGTTGCAGAACCCGCGCCGTGATCGGGTTATGCGCCCCGTCGGTATTGATCCCCGACTGGAACCAGACCCAGGTGTCCCGATATTCGGCATCGGGGAAACGGCGCGCGATCTCGGCCTCCATCGCGTCGCGGCCTGCCATGGCCACGTCAATCTCGCGGATACCCTCGCGCACCGTATCGCGGATGGCAAAGCCGCCGACATCGGCAACGGCGGCCCCGTGGCGGATCAGATCCAGCTCGGCCTGCGATTTGCGCATGCGCTGCATCATGGTGGCCGGTGCCACATCGACCAGACGTGCAGGCGTCAGGAAGGCTTGCAGTTTCTGCGATTGCAGCAGGGTCAGGTGGTCGGCCTCATGCCCGATCACGCGGCCCGGCCCGGTCACCGAAAGGATTGCGCGCCAGTAATTGTCGCGTTGCCAGTCGGTATAGGTGATGTTGTCGCCGTGGCATCGACGCCAGGGTTGGGCGGCGTCGATGCCCGCGCTGATCGTCACGCTGTCCTGCGCGGTGACCACCAGCCCATAGGGCCGCCCGAACGAGCAATAGAGGAACCCGGAATAATAGGCGATATTGTGCATCGACGTGAAGACACAGGCATCAATACCGTGATCGCGCATGATCTGGCGCAGGCCAGCCAGCCGCGCGTCATATTCGCTGGCCGCAAAGGGCAGCACGCGCTCACCTTGGTGAAATCTGTAGAATTGTGGACGTTCCGTCATATCAGACCCTCCTTGAGCGGGGTCTGGGCAAACAGCCAGTGCGAGACCCCGAAAGGTCCCGGCGTACAGGACTGAGGCAGGTTGCCCTGCAAGCGGCGGAGCGATGCTCCTGCGACGACGCCATCGTCACGGCTCAGGTCCAGAGTGCCGCAGGATGCCGGGTCTGGCAAGGGGTTTCGCGCCCGCCCGCCTTGCGCCATGCTGGCACAAAGGATGGAGGCGGCGATGCGGGCAGGCCAGCGCAATCTGATCACCGATGTGGCGGGGCTGCGCGTCGGCCATGCCGAGGATGCGGCCTTGCGTTCGGGATGCACCGTTCTGCTGGGCGAGGCCCCTTTTACAGCGGCGGTCAGTGTGATGGGCGGGGCCCCCGGCACCCGCGAGACCGACCTGCTGGCCCCTGATCGGCTGGTGCAGCAGGTGGATGCGATCACCCTATCGGGCGGGTCGGCCTTTGGACTGGATGCCGCCTCCGGCGTGGCGGATGGCCTGCGGGTGATGGGGCGCGGCTTTGCGGTGGGGGCGCAGCGCGTGCCGATCGTTCCCGGTGCGATTGTCTTTGACCTGCTGAATGGTGGCGACAAGGGATGGGAGCGCAACCCCTATGGCCCGCTGGGGCGGCAGGCCCTGGCGGACGCCCGGCAGGAGTTTGCGCTTGGCACCGCCGGGGCGGGCTATGGGGCCGCGACAGGGCTGTTGAAGGGCGGGCTCGGGTCTGCCTCGGCGGTGTTGGACAGCGGCATCACCATCGGGGCGCTGGTGGTGGTGAATGCGCTTGGCTCTGTCACCATCGGCAACGGGCCGCATTTCTGGGCGGCACCTTTTGAATTGGGGGCCGAGTTCGGGGGCCTGGGTCTTGGCGCGGGCCATGACCCGCAGGGCGAGCCCTTGCCAATGAAGCGGCAGGGCGAGGCCACCACCATCGCCATTGTCGCGACCGACGCCCGGCTGACCCAAGCCGAGGCGTTGCGCATGGCGACGGCGGCCCAAGATGGCATGGCGCGGGCGATCCTGCCGTCGCATACGCTGCTGGATGGCGATCTGGTGTTTGCTGCCGCGACCGGGCAGCATGCCTTGCAAGATCCGATCCGCGATCTGTATCAGATCGGGCATGCGGCGGCTTGCGTTCTGGCGCGGGCCATTGCGCGGGCGGTCTATGAAGCCCGGCCCCTGCCGGGTGACCTGCAACCCTGTTGGCACAGTCGCTTCGGTCACCTTGCCGCTGCGCGGCGGGACGCTTGACATCGGCAAGATTTGGCGAAAAGACCGGGGCATCCAGGTCCGGCGCAAGCCGGTTCAAAGGGAATACGGCAGGGCGCAAGCCTGATCCGTAGCTGCCCCCGCAACTGTGAGCGGTGAGCGACGCCGATATGCCACTGGGGTTTCCCGGGAAGGCCGGCCAAGCGAAGACCCGCGAGCCAGGAGACCTGCCTGGAGACCACCCTTTCCGGGCGCGGGGCGCGCCATGGAAGCGGCATGACCCGCAGAGGTGACCTTAACTCACTGTCTGCGGAGCAATCCCGGACCCTATCGCCATATGGGCCTTGCCCAAACCCGGAGCCTGCCATGCCGTCGCGCGTGAAATTGCATCTTCTTTTGTCCGTTGCCCTGTGCTTGCCTGCCAGCTTGGGCCTGCCGAGCGCCGCACTGGCGCAGGAGGCCGAGATCCTGCTGGATGAGGTCATCCTCACCGGCGGCCTGTCGCCGATTTCCGAAGCCGGTTATGGCCGGGCCTATAGTGTGGTGGAGGCCGAGGAGCTGGAGGCGCGCGGCCTGCGCACCGTGCAAGAGGCGCTGCGCAGCCTGCCGGGCGTGTCGCTGTCATCCTCGGGCAACAGCTATACCAATATCCGCATGCGCGGCAGCGAGACCAGTCATGTTCTGGTGCTGATTGATGGGGTGAAGGCGGCCGCTGGCGGCGATGAATACACCTTCTCGGGGCTGGAAACCGCCGATATCGAGCGTATCGAGGTGCTGCGCGGGCCGCAATCGGCCTATTATGGCTCCAACGCCTCGGCGGGGGTGGTGAATATCATCACCCGCAAGGGCGAAGAGGGGCTGCGCTATGGCGGCGCGGTGGAGGCCGGGAATGGCTGGGCCGCCTCTGGTTTCGTGTCGCAGCGTGACGCGCGGGGTGGGCTGTCGCTGGGGCTTTCGACCCGCGATGACAATGGCTTCAACGTCTCGGGCGATCCGGGTGGCGACAAGGATGGCATCACCCGCCGCAGCCTGACGCTTTCGGGCGATTATCTGCTGACCGACGATCTGAAGCTGGGCTTTGCCCTGCGCCGCAGCCAGGAGGATTACGGCCTGGATTCCTCGTCCTGGTCTGCCACGACCGAGGAGGAATATCTGGTCGACAGCCCCTATACCAGCGATCGGCGTGAAACCGTGGGCTCGGTCTTTGCCGAATATGCCATGATGGACGGGCGGCTGACGCATCGGCTTTCCTGGCAGGAAAGCAAGCTGGACCAGCGCTACACCGATCCGACTTATACCAATTCCGTCGGCCATTCCGAGGCGTTGAAATACCGCGCCAGCTTTGGCCTTGATGGCGCGGTGGCAGATGCCAATCAGGTGATCAGCCTGATGCTGGACAAGCAGAAAGACAGCAACACGCTGCAAGCGGGTGTGAACCGCAAATCCACCTCCTATGCGCTGGAATATCGCGGCAAATTTGACGCGCTGACCGTGCAGGGCGGTTTGCGCCATGACAACAACTCGGTCTTCCCCGAGGCCGACACCTGGTCGCTGGCGCTGTCTTATGATCTGGCGGATACCGGGCTGCGCCTGCATGCCTCGGCGGGCAAAGGCGTGGTGAACCCGGCCTATTCCGAGCTGTATGGCGGCTTCGGCCAAGTGGGCAACCTGAACCTGCGGCCTGAACAGAACCGGGGCTTTGATCTGGGTGTGGAGGCCACCTTGCTGGATGGCCGCGCGGTGGTCGATCTGACCTATTTCAACGAACGCCTGAAGGATGAGATCACCTGGACCGGCACCCCGATCAACGGTTCCAACTATTTCAATCAGACCGGCACCTCTACCCGCGAGGGGATCGAGCTTTCGGGGCGGTTGGAGGCCACCGACACGCTGACGCTGGGGCTCAGCTATACCTATCTGGATGCCAAGAACCCCGATGCCAGCCGCGAGCTGCGCCGTCCCCGGCATGAGCTGGGCATTCAGGCCGGGCTGGAAGTGCTGGAGGGCAAGGGCCATCTGGCGGCCGATCTGCGCTATGTCGCCGACAATTGGGACAACCAGTATTACGGGGCCTATGCCACGGCGAAGCTGCCGGATTACTGGCTGGCCAATATCTCGGCCAGCTATGATCTGACCGATGCCGTGCAACTGACGGGCCGGGTGACCAACCTGTTCGACAAGGACTATACCGAAACCTGGGGCTACGCGACCGAGGGCCGCACCGCTTGGGTCGGGCTGGAAGCCAAGTGGTAAGCCGCTTGCGCTCCCTTGCCGTTCTGGCGTTCTGCGCCATGACCGGGGCGGGGGCGCAAGCTGACACCGTGCCACCCGCCCGGGTGGTGTCGATGAACCTTTGCACCGATCAACTGGCCATGCTGCTGGCAGCGCCTGGGCAGTTGATCTCGATCTCTGACCTTGCTCGCGATTCGCGCAGCTCTGCCATGGCGGAACAGGCCGTGGCCTATCCGGTCAACCATGCCCGCGCCGAGGAAATCTATCTGCTGGAACCCGATCTGGTTCTGGCTGGCAGCTATTCCGACGCGGCCACGCTGACCATGCTGGAGCGGCTGGGCATCCGGGTGGAGCGCTTTCCACCCGCTTTCGGGCTGGAGGCGGTGGAAGACGGCCTGCGCCGCATGGGTGATGTGCTGGGCCAGCCTGCGCAGGGGGCGGCCATGGCTGAGGCCTTCGCCAAGCGCCGCGCGCGCCTTGCTGTTCCTGCCGATGGTCCTCTGGCTGCGACCTATGCCGCCAATGGCTATACCAATGGCGGTGGCAGCCTGTCGGGTGAGATTGTGAAGGCGGCGGGTTTCCGCAATCTGGGCGAAAGTCTTGGCATGCAGGGCGGCGGCGTCTTGCCGCTGGAACTGTTGCTGCTGGCCGATCCGGCGCTGGTGATCTCTGGCAATACCTATCCGGGGGCCTCGCGGTCCGAGGAGATCCTGCGCCATCCGGCCCTGCTGGAAATGACGGCGCAGAAGATGCGGGTGGAGGATCGCGACTGGCTTTGTGGCCTGCCCGCCGTGCTGGATGTGGTGGAGCGGTTGGGCAAGGCGCGGGAGGCGCTGCAATGAGGTTTGGCAGTTTGCTGAGCGCGCTGGCGCTGGCGGTGACCGCGCTGTTTGCCTTGTCGCTGCTGGTTGGCCCTGCCGGGATCGGTGCGGGCGAAAGCCTGTCAGCGCTGTTTGGCGACCATGGCGCACTCAGTATGGTGATGCGTGAAATTCGCCTGCCCCGCGCGATTCTGGCAGTGATGGTGGGGGCGAGCCTTGGATTGGCAGGGGCGGCGATGCAGGGCTATCTGCGCAATCCGCTGGCC
>CALKAA010000211.1 GCA_937983495.1 uncultured Gemmobacter sp.
CTGTCGGCTCTGGTGGCAACGGTCTGGTTTCAAGCGTTTCCACAGCGGGCGGGGAAAAGCGGTGCTTTTCCTGATCCGCCCAATTCAATGCTACGTCACAAATCAAACGTCGCGAAAACCGGCACATGGTCTGACGGTTGCTCCCATCCCCGCGCCGGGCGCAGGATGCGCGAGCCATGGGCGGCACCGGAAATATCGGGCGTGGCCCAGATGTGATCCAACCGGCGGCCCTTGTCGGCAGCATCCCAATCAGCAGCACGATAGGACCACCAGCTATACAGCAAGCCCTGTGGAATATCCTGCCGGGTGATATCCACCCATTTGCCCGCGTCCTGCGTGGCTCCCAGATGCTCCACCTCGATGGGCGTATGGCTGACGATCTTCAACAACTGCTTGTGGCTCCACACGTCATCCTCGCGCGGGGCGATGTTCAGATCGCCCACCAGAATGGCGCGTTCGGGGCGTTCGGCATGGAAATGGTCGCGCATCTCGGTCAGAAAATCGAGCTTCTGGCCGAACTTGATATTCTGCTCGCGGTCGGGAATATCGCCGCCCGCTGGCACATAGAAATTATGGATCGTCACGCCGTTTTCCAGCCGGGCCGCCACATGGCGGGCATGGCCAAGGCTGGCGAAATCCCGGTCGCCTGCATCTTCCAGCGGCAGTTTCGACAGGATCGCGACACCATTGTAGCCCTTCTGCCCCCGCGCAACCATGTGGCGGTAGCCAAGCGCGTGAAACTGCTCCAGCGGGAACTTGTCGACCGGGGTCTTGATCTCTTGCAGGCACAGCACATTGGGTGCCTCCTCCTGCATCAGCTTGCAGACCAGCGCCTCGCGCAGGCGGACCGAGTTGATGTTCCAGGTGGCAAGGGTGAAGGTCATGGCGGCTCTCCTTTGGCCCACCTGTCTAGGCGGGCCGGAGGATTGCAGCAAGCCGCTTGCCTTACTGAATCGTGTAATCGGTCGTTTCGCAGATGTTTGACGCGCCTTCCAGCACGTCACCATCCGCAAAGACCATACGAAGGTCATAGTCGCAGCCCTGCGCATTCACGATGGTAACCTGCGCCACGCGACCAGCCGCCAAGGCAGGCATGCCCAACAGGTTCTGCTCCCAGTTCTCGTGCCCGACCGGGGTTGCGTAGAACTCGGTCAGATCAGCGCCCGTCATGTTCGTCAGCGAAAAATTGACATCATCGGCGACAGCCGGGCTGGCAAGGCCTGCGATCATCGCCACAGAGAGGATCATGCGCATGGTCAGACTTCCTCCACATCGGGCGCGGGATGCGCCGCTGTTTTCAATTTAGGAAACTCGCCACTGGAATCAACCGGCACAGCCAGGGGGAAAAATCGGCACCACGCCGCATCAGCCCCGATCCGGAGCTTTGCGAGAAAAGCGGCCGGGAGCGAGGATCACGCAACCCGGCCAGTCACCCTCAGGGAGGTGAGCGGCTGACTGCCGTTGGGCCACTCACCCAATAGTTGTATCACGCCTTGCGACATAAAAAAAGGCCGGGCTTGAAGCCCGGCCAGTCCAACAGGGAGGATGCCATATCATAACCCCGATATGGCGAGGGGAACCTTGGGGGAAATCAGGCGAAAACTGCCTTTAAACCACGCAAAACCGATATAGTTGCGCCCCTTGTCAACAATAAGACCCAAAACCGTTAATTTCGGCTGAATCTTTCAGAGTTGCGCAAAAGTCACACAACAAGCCGATAGCCCCCATTTTCGGTCACCAACAACCGCGCATTCGAGGGATCGGGCTCGATCTTCTGCCGCAACCGATAGATGTGCGTCTCCAGCGTGTGCGTTGTCACACCCGCATTATAGCCCCAAACCTCATGCAGCAGCACATCGCGGGCCACAACACTTTGCTGTGCGCGATACAGATACTTCAGGATATTGGTTTCCTTCTCGGTCAAGCGGACCTTGCGGTCTTTCTCGTCGACCAGCATCTTTTGCGCAGGCTTGAAGGTATAGGGGCCCAACTGAAACACCGCATCCTCGGATTGCTCATGCTGGCGCAGCTGCGCCCGGATGCGGGCCAAAAGCACGGGAAATTTGAACGGCTTTGTAATGTAATCATTCGCGCCGGCATCCAGGCCCAGAATGGTGTCCGCGTCCGAATCATGCCCGGTCAGCATCAGGATCGGGCATTTCACCCCCGTCTTGCGCAACCGGCGGCACAGTTCGCGCCCATCGGTATCGGGCAGGCCGACATCGAGGATCACCATGTCATAGGTGGCAGCCTTGGCCTTCTCCATACCCTCAAGGCCATTCGCGGCCTCGAACACGTCGAAATCCTCGGTCATCACCAGTTGTTCTGACAGCGCCTCACGCAGGTCGTCATCATCATCCACCAGCAGGATCTTGCGCAGCTGAGCCATGGGGCCTCCGTTCTCTCTGACACCACAGATGCGCGCAGGCCCGGCGCAGGACAAGGTTTGCAACAAGGTTTTCACGCGCTCGTGTCACAGCCGCGTGATATGTTTCAATTTCCGCATCGGCCCGTTACATCTGGGCGCAAAAGGAAGTGCCATGTCCCTGACGCCCAGCATCCTCGAACGGCTGACCCGCGCCCGCGGCGACCTGCGTATGGGGGTGCCGGTGGTTCTGATCTCAGAGGCCGACACCGCATTGGCCGTGGCGGTGGAGGCGTTGACACCCACAAGGCTGGCCGATCTGCGCGAGTTTGGCACGCCGGAACTGGCGCTGACGGCGCGGCGGGCCGAGACTTTGCGCGCACGGGTCTATCACGGCGATGTGGCGCGGTTGGCGGTGCCCGAGGGTCTGGGCACCGATTGGCTGCGCGCCATGGCCGACCCGGCCGATGACCTGCGCGTGCCGATGAAAGGGCCGTTCGCCTGTTTGCGCGAAGGCGATGCCAGCCTTGCCTGCGCGGCCATCCGGCTGGTGAAATCGGCGCACCTGCTGCCCGCCGCCGTGTTGGTGCCTGTGGCTGATCCGGCGGCGCTGGTGGCGCAGGGGCTGACTTGCATCAACCTGACAGAGGCTGCGCCCGAGTTGGACGCCGCCAGTGTGATGAACGAGGTGGTCGCCGCCCGCCTGCCAATGGTCGCCTCGGAGCGCGGTCGGGTGCATATCTTCCGCCCCGAAGATGGCGGCGAAGAGCATTACGCCATTGAGATCGGCCAGCCCGATCGCAGCCAGCCGGTGCTGGCGCGGCTGCATTCGGCCTGCTTCACCGGCGATGTTCTGGGCAGTCTGAAATGCGATTGCGGCCCGCAATTGCGCGCGGCGCTGGCGCAGATGGGGGCCGAGGGGGCGGGCGTGCTGCTCTACCTCAACCAAGAGGGGCGCGGCATCGGCCTTGCCAACAAGATGCGCGCCTATTCCTTGCAGGATCAAGGCTTTGACACGGTGGAGGCCAATCACCGCCTAGGGTTCGAGGATGACGAACGCGATTTCCGCATCGGCGCGGCTCTGCTCCGGCGCATGGGCTTTTCGGCGGTGCGCCTGCTGACCAACAACCCGCGCAAGATTGCCATGATGGAAGGCCAAGGCCTGACGGTGACGGAACGCGTGCCGCTGAAAGTGGGTGAAACCGCGCAGAACCGGGCCTATCTGGCGACCAAGGCCGCCAAATCGGGGCATCTGCTATGATCACTGTCACACCCACTGGTGCCCTGTTCCGCGGCCGACGCTTTCCCTGCACCATTGGCCGTGGCGGCCTGATTGCACCGGAGGCCAAGCGCGAGGGCGACGGGGCCACCCCCATTGGCGACCATCGCATCATCGGCATGCTCTATCGCCCTGACCGCATCGCCCGCCCGGCTGCCTGGGCCGAACCGATCCTGCCCGGCGACCTCTGGTCTGATGATCCGGCGGACGCGATGTATAACCAGTGGGTCCGGGCACCCCACAGATTTTCGTACGAAAATCTGCGGCGGGCCGATCCGCTTTATGATCTCGTTTTGCTGACGGACTGGAACTATCCACTGGCCGAGGCTGGGCGCGGCTCGGCCATCTTCCTGCACCGCTGGCGCAGGCCCTGCTATCCGACGGCCGGCTGCGTGGCCTTTGCCCCGCGCGATCTGGCCTGGATTGCCGCCCGCATCACCCCTGGCGAGCTCTTGCGCATCCTCGGCTGAGCTTTTCAAAGCGCTTTCAAATCGCTATGCTCGCACCCATCAGGGGAGGATGGCATGGCGCGCAAGGCAACAGTCAAGCAAGACGAGATTTTCACGCTGCGGCTCCATCGCAGCGCACCGGATCTCTGGCCGATGCTGGAGGCGCTTTATGGCAGCCACCCCGATTACACCGGCTTTTGCGACCGTCTGCTGACCGCGCTGCAGAGCGCGTGGAGTGCCCGCCCCGCCGATCTGCGCCGCCTTGATCTGCAACGGGATCTGGAACCCGACTGGTTCCAGCGCCCTGACCGCGCGGGCTATGTGTTCTATATCGACCGCTTCACCGGAAACTTGCACAATATCTTGGAAAAGCTGGACTATCTGCAAGAGCTTGGCATCACCTATGTGCATCTGATGCCCTGCCTGAAGCCCCGCCCTGGCGACAGTGACGGCGGCTATTCGGTGATGGATTACCGCGCGATCAACCCCGACCTGGGCACGATGGAGGATCTGGAAGAGGTTGCCAACGCCCTGCGTGCGCGGGGTATGAACCTGTGCATTGATCTGGTGCTGAACCACACAGCCAAGGAACATGCCTGGGCCGAGGCCGCGCGGGCTGGCGACCCGGCCTATCAGGATTACTACCTGATGTTCGATTCGCCTGATCTGCCAAATCGTTTTGAAGAAACCCTTGTAGAAGTCTTTCCCGACAATGCCCCCGGCAATTTCACGCATGATCCAGAAAGCGGCAAATGGGTCTGGACCACGTTCAACACCCATCAATGGGATTTGAACTGGGCCAATCCGCAAGTCTTTCTGGAGATCACCGAAATCATGCTGTTCCTCGCCAATCGCGGGGTCGATGTGTTGCGGCTGGATGCCGTCGCTTTCATGTGGAAGCGGCTGGGCACGCGTTGCCAGTCGGAGCCGGAGGTGCATATGATCTTGCAGGCTCTGCGCGCCTGTTGCCGCATCGCCTGCCCTGCCGTGCTGCATCTGGAGGAGGCCATCGTCGCCCCGGCAGAGATGCTGCCCTATCTGGGGCGCGGGCGGCATGATGGCAAGGAGGGCAACCTCGCCTATCACAACAGCCTGATGGTGCAGTTCTGGAACGCGCTGGCCACCCGCGACACGCGGATGATGACCCATGTTTTGCGCACGCATTTCCCCACCACACTGACCAATGCCACCTATGCCACCTATATTCGCTGCCATGACGACATCGGCTGGGCAATCACGGATGAGGATGCGGCGGTGTTTGGCATCAATGGCGCAGCGCATCGCAGCTGGCTGGCCGATTTCTATGTGGGCGCTGCGCACGGCAGCTTTGCCCGCGGGCAGTTGTTTCAAGAGAACCCGGCCACCGGTGACAAACGCATTTCCGGCAGCTTTGCTGCCTTGGCAGGTCTGGAAAAGGCGCTGGCCGAAGGCGATGCACAGGCCGCCGATACAGCGGTGCAACGCATTCTGCTGGGCCATGCCCTGATCGCCAGCTTTGGCGGTATCCCCTTGATTTACATGGGGGATGAACTGGCGATGCTGAACGACCACAGCTATGTCAGCGTGCCGGAACATGCCCATGACAGCCGCTGGCTGCATCGCCCCCGGATGGATTGGGCTTTGGCCGAGACACGCGCCGGCGACAGCCCCGCCGCCCGTTGTTTCCAAGGCTTGCGCCATATCCTGGCGCGGCGGCGCGCGGTGCCCGAACTGCATGGCGGCGTGCCAACCGTGGTGCTGGAGCACCCTGTGCCAGGGCTGTTTGCGGTTGCCCGGCGCGGTCCGGCCCGCACCGTGCTGTGCCTGTTCAATTTCACCGATGGTTGGCTGCACCTGCCGGAAACTTGGTTGCGGGCCGAAGGCACGCGCCAGTTTTATGACGCACTGTCAGAGGCGCAGGTAACGCTGCATGACGGCGGCTTGTCGCTGCCGCCGCAAGGCCGGGTCTGGCTGATTTAGGCGTAAGCGCGCGCCCCAAAAATCGCGCTGCCGACGCGAACATGGGTGGCACCATGGGCGATGGCGGCCTCGAAGTCGCCACTCATACCCATGGAAAGCCCCGGCAAGCCGTTGCGCGCCGCAATCGTGGCCAGAGCCTTGAAATGGGGCACGGGGTCTTCCTCATCCGGCGGGATGCACATCAACCCGGAGAGCGGGAGATCCATCAACTGACAGGCCCTGATGAAGTCATCGGCCTGATCGGGCAGGATACCCGCCTTTTGCGGTTCAGCCCCGGTATTCACCTGCACAAACAACTCGGGGGCGCGGCCCTGCGCTTGCACCAAGCGCGCCAACTTTTCAGCCAGAGAAGGGCGATCCAGCGTGTGGATGGCGTCGAACAGCTCCAGCGCGGTCTTGGCCTTGTTGGTCTGCAAGGGTCCGATCATATGGACCGAAGCCCCCTTGAACCGCGCACGAAGGTCGGGCCATTTGCCTGCGGCCTCTTGCACATAATTCTCGCCGAAAATGCGCTGACCAGCCTCCAATGTGGCAATCACGCGCTCCAGCGGCTGCACTTTGGAGACCGCAATCAGCGTCACCGCCCCGTCAGGCCGTCCTGCCGCGCGTGTGGCCGCCGCAACCCGTGCCTTGATCTGCTCCAACCCCATGGCCGCCCCTTTCTCTCTGCACCGCAAAGTAACGCGGCCCCCGAAAAAGAAAAGAGCGGGCCAAAGCCCGCTCTTTCCTTCGTTTTGATCCGTCAGGATCAGAACGACATGGTGATGCCGAGGTCGGCAACGGTGTCGGCGTTGTAGTCGGAGTCAACCACACCGGCTTTCAGAGCAGCGCCGCCGCCCAGATCGTAGGCAACGCCCAGACCGAAGGTGTCAGCATCGCCAGCAGCGCCCAGATCGTCACGACGCACGAAAGCGGTCAGGGTGGTGGCGTCCATGCCGTAGTCGACCGACAGGCCGAACGACTTTTCGATCACGGTGTTTTTGAAGTCAGCGTAGTAGGCTTTGACTTTGGCAGCGCCGATGTTGCCCGAACCGCCCAGGATGATTTCTTCAGCCTGGTCGTTGCCCGGAGCGCCCGACAGGTAGGCCAGAGCCACCGAGTAGGCGTCGGTGCCGTAGGAAGCGCCGATCGAGTACGAAGCGTCCGGGTCCACGGTCGCGGCGTTGTTGTCCGAACCGTCGGTCACGCCAACGTGGAAGCCGATAGCGCCAGCCGAGTACGAGTACAGAGCGCCGGTGCCGTCGAAGTCGTTGCCGTCATCGCCGTTGATGTAGGGGATGTCCGAGTAGTCGCCGAGGCCGGTGTAGCCAACGCCCGACAGGTCGCCCAGAGCAGCTTCGCCGGCCGACACGACGTCGCCCATGGCCAGCTTGCCGAAGCCGCCCGAAACCCAGATGGTGCCCGCGCCCATGTCGGTGTTGCCATTGGCGCCACCAGCTTGGTCAGCGCGGAACGAAGCGCCGAACGACAGGCCGTTGTCCGACTCAGCCGACAGATCGAAAATCACACGAGCGCGCGAGCTGAACTGCACGTCGTTGCCGTCATAGACGATACCCATGCGGCCGGTGCCCGAAACGGCAACTTCAGCAGCAGCGTAACCGGTGGTAGCAGCCAGAATGCTGGTCGCCAGAAGAATCTTTTTCATCGTTTTCCCTCGTTGTCTCAAGGTGCGGCCCAACTCAGGGGAATCCGAGTTGGGTATGGCATCCCTTTTCAGCCGAACCGCCCCGGAATGCAATGACCGCCGCACAGCACAGGGCAAACGCGGGCGGGGTGGTGCAGGCTTGCCACAGTGCCTTGCGCCGCCCGGCCACGCCGCAGCGCAGCAAGCCTGCCCCTGCCCTGACATTCTATATAGCCTTGTAAACGCACGGATTGGCGAGATGTGACCAGGCAGATGCGATGGGGCAGCCCGAAAGCCCTTGTTCGCTTTGCCCCCCTCGGTATAGACAGCAGGGAAGCACGTCGAAGGAACCGGGAATGAACTTCAAGCGTCTTGCAGCCCCTGCCCTTGCCGGAAGCCTTGTTCTGGCGCTTGCCGCCTGCGGGGGCGGCGGGTCCGGCTTTGGCTCCAGCCCCTTTGGCGGCTCCAGCGCTGCCCCCACGGCGGGCCAGTTCGAGCGC
>CALKAA010000212.1 GCA_937983495.1 uncultured Gemmobacter sp.
AGGAGGCGCGCAAGCTCGAACTGCAGGGCAAGCAGGAGCAGGCGGAAGCGATCCAGGTTGCCAAGGGCTCGATCCACGGCATCATCGGGGAAAATGGCGCCGGAAAATCGACGCTGATGTCCATTCTCTATGGGTTCTACAAGGCCGATAGCGGCGAGATTGTGATCAACGGGCAGGTGACGCCCATTCCCGACAGCCAGAGCGCCATTCGCGCCGGCATCGGCATGGTGTTCCAGCATTTCAAGCTGGTGCAGAATTTCACGGTGCTGGAGAACATCATTCTCGGCGCCGAAGAAGGGGCGATGCTGGCCCCTTCGCTGTCGAAGGCCCGCAAGGTGCTGGCCGATCTCGCGCGTGAATACGAGCTGGAGGTCGATCCTGACGCGCTGATCGAGGATCTGAGCGTGGGGCATCAGCAGCGGGTGGAGATCCTCAAGGCGCTGTATCGGCAGGCCGATATTCTGATTCTGGATGAGCCGACGGGGGTTTTGACGCCGGCTGAGGCGGATCATTTGTTCCGTATTCTCAAAGGCTTGCGGGAACGCGGCAAGACGGTGATCATCATCACCCACAAGCTGCGCGAGATCATGGAGATCACCGATACGGTGAGCGTGATGCGGCGCGGGCAGATGACCGCGACGGTGAAGACGGCGGAAACCAGCCCGGAGCAATTGGCCGAGCTGATGGTGGGCCGCAAGGTGCTGTTGCAGGTGGAAAAGCGCCCGGCAACCCCCGGCGAGGTGGTGCTGGAGGTGGAGAACCTGCGGGTGAAAGACGCACAGGGGGTGGAGCGGCTGCGCGGCATCAGCCTGCAAATCCGGGCGGGCGAGATTCTGGGCATCGCCGGTGTGGCGGGCAATGGCCAGTCGGAATTGCTGGAGGTTCTGGGCGGGCTGGAGCGTGCGACGGGCGTGATCCGCATGAACGGCAAGCCGCTGGACCTGACGGGGCGGCATTCGGACGGCCAAAGCCGCCGCGCCGATGGCATCGCCCATGTGCCGGAGGACCGGCAGGTGCTGGGGCTGGTGATGGATTTCGCGGCCTGGGAGAATGTGGCGCTTGGCTATCACCACGCGCCGGAGTTTCAGAAGAACGCGGTTCTGATGGACAACGCGGCGTTGCGCGCCGATTGCGAGCAGAAAATGGCGCGGTTTGACGTGCGCCCGCCGATCCCCAGCCTGGCCGCCAAGAATTTCTCGGGCGGGAACCAGCAGAAGATCGTGGTGGCGCGCGAGATTGAACGCAACCCGGACTTGCTGCTGGTCGGCCAACCCACGCGGGGCGTGGATATTGGCGCGATCGAGTTCATCCACAAGCAGATCGTGGCGCTGCGCGATGCGGGCAAGGCGGTTTTGCTGGTCTCGGTGGAACTGGATGAAATCATGAGCCTGTCCGACCGCATCGCCGTGATGTTCGATGGCCGGATCATGGGCGAGCGCGACCCCGCCACCACCAATGAGCGCGAGTTGGGCCTGTTGATGGCCGGTGTAACGGAAGGGGGTGCGGCATGACGCGATTGCCAACCTGGGCGGATGTGGTGCTGGTGCCGGTGATCTCGCTGCTGCTGGCGGCGCTGGTCTCGGCGCTGGTGCTGCTCGCCATCGGGCAAAGCCCGGTCGAGGCGCTGACGGTGATGGTCAATGGCGCGCTGATGTCGCCCTATGGCTGGGGCTATACGCTTTATTACGCGACCTCGTTCATCTTTACCGGGCTGTCGGTTTCGGTGGCCTATCACGCGGGGCTGTTCAACATCGGGTCGGAGGGGCAGGCACAGTTGGGCGGTTTGGGTGTGGCCTTGTGCTGCCTGTTCCTGCCCTGGCCGCATTGGTCACTGGCGCTGGCGGGCGCGATGGTGGCAGGCGCGGCGTTTGGCGCGGCATGGGCGGCCATTCCGGCCTGGCTGCAAGCCAAGCGCGGCAGCCATATCGTGATCACCACGATCATGTTCAACTATATCGCGGCAGCGCTGCTGATCTGGCTGCTGGTCGATTTCCTGCGCCCGCAAGGCAGCATGGACCCGGCCTCGGCCCGCTTTGGTGCGACAGTGGCCCTGCCCCGCTTCCATGAAATGCCGATCATCGGCGATTTCTTCCTGCGCTATACCGATACGGGCGAAGTGCGGCTGAATGCCAAGGGCCAGCCGCTTTACCAGCAAGTGCCTGCGAATGTGAGCTTTTTCCTCGCGCTGCTGGCGTGCTTTGGCACCTGGGTGCTGCTGTGGCACACGCGGCTGGGCTATATGATCCGCACTTTCGGCAAATCCGAGAAGGCGGCGCGCTATGCCGGGATTTCGGCGGTGAAGATCACCATGATCGCCATGCTGATCTCGGGCGGGCTGGCCGGGATGATGGCGATCAACAATGTGATGGGGGCCTCGGGGCGGTTGTTGCAGAACTCGGCCGAAGGGGCCGGGTTCATCGGCATCGCGGTGGC
>CALKAA010000213.1 GCA_937983495.1 uncultured Gemmobacter sp.
GCCGCCGACCGCCCCCTTGCGGGCATCGGTCAGGCCATTGGCCGCTTTGCCGAGGCGCGCGGCTATACCCTGATCCGCAACCTTGCCAGCCACGGCATTGGCCGATCCCTGCACGAAGAGCCCGAGGAAATCCCCACCTGGCCCGCCCGGCGCGAGCGTCGCCGCATCGCCCGCGGCCTTGTCCTGACGGTCGAGCCCTTCCTCTCCACCGGTGCCGTCTGGGCCGATGCCGCCCGCGATGGCTGGACGCTGCTCAGCCGCCCCGCCGCCCCCGTGGTCCAATACGAACACACCGTCGTGGCGCTCGCGTCCGGCCCGCTGATCCTCACCCGCCCCAGTTGATGCCTTGCGCCCGGCGCACCATGCGCTAGCCTGCCCCGATGCAGGAGGCACCTATGGCCGATCAGAACACCGTCTATCTCTCGGATTACAAACCCTTTCCCTGGCAGCCCGCCCAAGTCGCGCTGACCTTCCGGCTGGCCCCGCGCGCCACAAGGGTTCTGGCGCGTATCACCTTCGCGCCCAACCCCGCCGCCGATCCGGGGCAAGATCTGCGCCTGCATGGCGAGAACCTGACCCTCCTCTCGCTCTCCCTCAACGGCCAGCCGCTTGACCTCACCCCGGATGACACCGGCCTCACTGTGCCCGCCGCCCTGCTGCCGCCCGAGGGCTTCACGCTGGAAACCGAGGTCGAAATCGCCCCCGAAACCAATACCGCTCTCGAAGGCCTCTACATGTCAAACGGCATGTATTGCACCCAATGCGAGGCCGAGGGCTTCCGCAAGATCACCTTCTACCCCGATCGCCCCGATGTCATGGCCCCCTTCCGGGTGCGCGTCGAAGGCCCGCATCCGGTGCTGCTGTCCAACGGCAACCCGGTCGCGGCGGGCGAGGGCTGGGCCGAATGGGATGACCCCTGGCCCAAACCCGCCTATCTTTTCGCCCTCGTCGCGGGCGATCTGGTGGCCCATCCTGACCGCTTCACCACCAAATCCGGGCGCGAGGTCGCGCTGAACATCTGGGTTCGCCCCGCAGACGCCGACCGCTGCCAATGGGGCATGGACAGCCTGAAACGCTCGATGGCCTGGGACGAACAGGTTTACGGCCGCGAATATGACCTCGACGTGTTCAACATCGTCGCCGTCGATGATTTCAACATGGGCGCGATGGAGAACAAGGGGCTGAACATCTTCAACTCCAAATGCGTTCTCGCCACCCCCGAAACCATGACCGATGACGAGTTTGCCCGCATCGAGGCGATCATCGCCCATGAATATTTCCACAACTGGACCGGCAACCGCATCACCTGCCGCGACTGGTTCCAGCTTTGCCTGAAGGAAGGCCTCACCGTCTTCCGCGATCAGCAATTCTCCGGCGATCTGCGCAGCCATGCGGTGAAGCGCATCGACGATGTGCTGACGCTGCGCGCGCGCCAGTTCCGCGAAGATCAGGGGCCGCTGGCCCACCCCGTCCGCCCCGATAGCTTTGTGGAGATCAACAATTTCTACACCGCCACCATCTATGAAAAGGGGGCCGAGATCATTCGCATGCTGCGCCTCTTGGTGGGCGAGGCCGATTATGCCAAGGCGCTCGATCTCTATTTCACCCGCCATGACGGGCAGGCCGCCACGATTGAGGATTGGCTGAAGGTCTTCGAGGATGCCACAGGCCGCGATCTGGCCCAGTTCAGCCGCTGGTATTTCGAGGCGGGCACCCCGCGCGTGACCCTCACGGAGGATTGGCAGGATGGCACGCTGTCCCTCACGCTGACGCAAGTGAACCCGCCCACACCGGGGCAACCGGACAAAGCCCCGAAGCTCATCCCGGTGGCGCTTGGCCTGTTGAACCCCAATGGCGACGAGGTGCTGCCCACCAAAGTGCTGGAGCTTTCACAGCCCACGCAGACCTTCCGCTTTGAAGGGCTGGCCGCCCGGCCCGTCGTCTCGGCCCTGCGCGGTTTCTCCGCCCCCGTGGTATTGGAACATGCCCAAAGCCGGGCCGAGCGTGCGCTTCTGCTCGCCCATGATACCGACCCCTTCAACCGGTGGGAGGCTGGCCGCGCCCTCGCCAAACAGGGTCTGGCCGAAATGGCGACCCAGGGTGCCGCCACGCCCGCGGATTGGCTGGCCGGTGTGGCGCGGCTGGTGCAGGATGAAAGCCTTGATCCTGCCTATCGCGCGTTGATGCTGCGCCTGCCCTCCGAGGATGACATGGCCGCCACCCTCGCCGCTGCGGGGCAGGTGCCAGACCCGGCGGCGCTCCATGCCGCC
>CALKAA010000214.1 GCA_937983495.1 uncultured Gemmobacter sp.
GCTCGCTGATCGGGCGCATGGCTGGTCATGCATCCGAGGCCCCGGCAGAGCGTCCGGCCCCGCGCCAGCAGCCGCAGGTCTCGTCTTACGATGAGGAGCCTGAGCTTTCGGCCGATCAGGAACGCATCGAGATTCCCGCTTTCCTGCGCCGTCAGGCCAATTGAGGGCAGGGGGGCGCGACGCAGCGTCACCCTCACGAGGTTTCAGGGAGTGCCTGGCTTGCCGGGCATTTTCTTATTTGAAAACAAGAGATTATTCTTCTGTGGGCGGCGGTTTGCAGGCCTGTCGGATCACTGTTACATCCGGTTACAAAGAGTGAGTTGTTCTCAGCTCCCCCCGGAATTACCTAAACTTCGCGGCATGTGTCGTGGGATTTCGGTCGGAAACCCCTTGACGCTGCGCGCGGAAACCTGGGTCCATCTTGGGGGCTGAACGTGCAAAACACCTTGAAATCCGCTGCGGTCTTTACCGGACTGGGGCTGCATTCCGGGGAAGCGGTGCGCATGGTCGTGCATCCGGCACCGGTTGATACCGGGGTCTGGTTTCGCCGCACCGACGTGCAGGGCGCGGATGCGCTGATCCCGGCCCGCTGGGATGCCGTGGTGCCGTCGAAACTTTGCACCCTTGTTGCGAATGCCGCAGGCACCAGCGTTTCCACCATTGAACATATCATGGCCGCGCTGGCGGGCTGTGCGATTCACAATGCGCTGATCGAGATCGACGGGCCGGAAGTGCCGATCCTCGACGGCTCCTCGGTGCCGTTTGTGCAGGCCTTTCTGGCGCAGGGCATTCTGGCGCAACCCGCGCCGGTGCGGGCCATTCGCGTGCTGAAAGCCATCGAAGTGCGCGAGGGTGAGGCGCTGGCACGGCTGGAGCCTTCGGAGAATCTGGAGATCGACTTCCGCATTGATTTTGCCGAAGCCGGGATCGGACGGCAGGAAAAACACCTCTCGATGGCCAATGGCGCTTTCGTGCGCGAGCTGTGCGACAGCCGTACCTTCTGCCTGCAAGCCGATGTGGATTTCATGCGCGCCAATGGGCTGGCCCTTGGCGGCACGCTGGAAAATGCGGTGGTGTTCGAGGATGGCGAGGTTCTCAGCCCCGGCGGCTTGCGCCACAGCGATGAACCTGTGCGCCACAAGATGCTGGATGCGCTTGGCGATCTGGCGCTGGCGGGTGGGCCGGTTCTGGGCCGCTATACCGGCATCCGCGCGGGCCATGCCATGACGAACCGCCTGCTGCGCGCGCTGTTCGCCGACCCGACCGCCTATCGCTTTGTCGAGGTGGGCGGGACTGCTGAACGCAAGCTGCCCGGCATGGGCGTGCATCGCGGCGATCTGCCGATGGTGGCCCCGCTTCACGCCTGAGTGAGCCGGAAGGCCGAAAGGCGTTTTGCGCCGCCGATTTTTCTGTGCTAGGACAAGCCGAACGCCCTCCCGCATTGCGGGCGGGCATTGCGCCCCGCGGCAGGTTTTCGCCCGGCGCAGGCAGGATTTGACGAGGCGGACGTGCAAGAGACAAACGGCGGAACTTCGGGTGCTGGCATCCTTGGCGGGCTCTTGCTGGCGGCGTTTCTGGCTGCCTGTGGCGGCGGTGCGGCCAAGGAACCGGCGCTGGATACGTTGAGTGCGGAGCAGATCTTCAAGCGGGGCGAGTTCACGCTGGGGGAGGATAAGGACACCGAAGGCGCGATCCGCTATTTTGCCGAGGTGGAGCGGCTTTATCCTTATTCCGACTGGGCGCGCCGGGCGCTGATCATGCAGGCCTTCTCCTATCACAAGGCCAAGGAATATGAGGATGCCCGCCAGGCAGCGCAGCGTTTCCTGGATTTCTACCCCGGCGACGAAGACGCGGCCTATGCCAAGTATTTGCTGGCGCTGTCTTATTACGACCAGATCGACGAGGTGGGCCGC
>CALKAA010000215.1 GCA_937983495.1 uncultured Gemmobacter sp.
ATCCTCGCGCCCGCTTTCGACCAGCGTGATGGCCCGGGCCAACGCGCGGCGGTCGCCTGCGATGACATCGGCGGCAATCACGGATTTCCCCTGCGGTGTAACATCCATCCAGCGTCTCCGGCGTTTGGGCGGCGGGTTGATCCCCGTTTCGGCAGCGATAGGCCGATCCGGCATCTTGCGGGCTGTAATGCCCGAGACAGGCGTTATATTCCAGTGGGCAATGGCGGCGAAGTGCCGCAGGACAGGTAAGGATGTTGAGATGCGGGTGAAACCCTGGATCATGGCGGCGCTTCTGGCGAGCCTCTCGGCGGGGTCTGCCATGGCAGAGGACGCGAAGTTCAAGTTGGTTCTGCGCGGCATTTCGGCGGGCAGCCTCAGCTGGTCTGGCAAGGGCGAGCCGGGCGGGGCCTATACCGTCACCGGCATTCTGCGCACCTCGGGCCTTGCGGCCATGCTGAAGAAAGTGCGCTACGAGGCCGGGGCCAAGGGCAGCATCACCGCCAAGGGCAATTTTGTCGCCGCCAGCTACACCGAGGACGCCAATACCGGCAAGCGCCACTCGCAAAGCAGCATTCTCTGGAAGGGTGGTGTGCCCACGGTGAAGAACAGCTCGGAACGCGAGCCAAAGCCGTGGGACATCGACCCCGCCAGCCAGAAGGGCACAGTAGACCCGCTGACCGCCATGTATGCCGCCCTGCGCGAAGTGCCCGCCGGGCAGGAATGCAGGGTCAACCTGAACATGTTCGACGGCCGCCGTGCCTCCAGGGTCAGCCTGGGCGGGCGGCAGGCCAGCGGCCAAACTGTCACCTGCGCCGGCGAATACCGCCGCGTCGCCGGCTTCTCGCCCGAGGATATGGCCGAAAAGACCCGCTTCCCCTTCACCCTGACCTACGCCCCCGCAGGTGAGGGGCGCATGCGGGTGGTTGAGGTGGCGATGGATACGCTTTACGGCAAGGCCAGGCTGGTGCGGGAATGACATCCGGTCTGGTGACGTTGGGCCAGATGTGGGGCACGGCGGATGACGGCCTCATGACCTGCTGTTTGCAGGCGCATGGTTTTCATCCGCAGGTGCAGCATCGGCAGGTGATGACGGTGTTGCCGGATTGGGGGCTGGCACAGGGCGGGATGCCGCTGCAACTGCCCGCCGCCGAGGCAGGGGCTGCGGCAGCGCTGCTGCGCGCCACCGGCCTGCCCGTCTGGCACAGGCCCCGGCTGTGGGTGCTGCTGGTCTGCCTGCTGGGCTGGTGGATGTCGGGTGTCCCCCCGCATCTGAAGGGAACATATCTGACCGCGGTGGCGCGGTCCAAGGAGCGACAAGATGGACTATAACAAATCCGGTCAGGCCAGCACGGGCAAGAAGCCGCCAAAACGGCATCAGGAACATAACCAGCGCGGCGGCAAGGCCAATCCTTTCGGCTCGGGCGAGGCCCCGGCGAAAGAGGACAAGGCCGCCCTGCTGGCCCGCATGAAGGCCCTCGCCGCCGCCAAGAAACAAGGCTGATGAAGAAAAGGCCATCGCCGAGGTCATGCGGCACCGTTTGCGCGTTTGGGCCGTTGGCCCAAAGCCAACGGCCAGCGCCCGCCCTCCGGGCGGCGGGCGCTT
>CALKAA010000216.1 GCA_937983495.1 uncultured Gemmobacter sp.
CACCGAGATCTACACTCTTTCCCTACACGACGCTCTTCCGATCTGATGCCCTTTTTCTTTTGCTGGAAGTGCGGTTCGCTATGGTTCTTTGCTGGCAAAGCCATGGCCTCTGCGATGACCATGGAGAGGCCGGCCAACCACAATGCAAGTGGGTTTGGGGCTTTTGGCTCACGAATAGTTGTGATTTTCCGCCAGCCGATCCTTGCGCTGTCGGTGAACAACAGTTGCGTGCGCGGCTGGGGCTTTCTATCAAGGCAGGCAACCCGTCCGGCCCGACAGGGCATGGAATTTTGGCGCGGTGCGGAGAGCGTGATGCAACAGTTTGAATTCAAAGTCATTCCAGCCCCGCGTCGGGCCGAGAAAGCCCGTGGCCTCAAGACCACGGCAGATCGTTTCGCGCATACGCTGGCTTTGGTGATGAATGATCTGGCGCGCGACGGCTGGGAATATCTGCGCGCTGATACCTTGCCATGCGAGGAACGGACGGGCCTGACCGGCAAAAGCACCAGCTATCAGACCCTGCTGATCTTCCGCCGCGCCATCACGGCCAAAGCGACTGATCCGGTGGCCGTTGTGCCCTCTGTCCAGATCCCGGCTGACGTGCCGACGCCCAAGCTGGGCAGTGCGTTGGCCAGCGAAGGCGCTGCCCCGAGTCTTGGTCCCGCCGAGGCCGTCAAGGCCGATTAAGCCCGGGCGGAGGCCAGCGCCTGCGGCAAGACCTCGGCAAAGGCTTGCAATGCCTGTGTATCGCCGACACTGACCCGAATGCAGCGATCATGCGGGGCGACGAAGGGCATGCGGATGAAAACGCCGCGCGCGACCACTTCGGCCAGAAGTTTACGCGCAAATGCGCCGTCCTGCCCACAGTCGATGGTCACGAAATTGGTGGCAGAGGGCAGCGGTTTCAGCCCGTTGTCGCGGGCGATCTGGGCCAGTTGATGGCGCGCAGTCTCGACACGGGCGCGCACCTCGGAAAGCCAGGCCTGATCTTGCAAGGCCGCCAAGGCCCCTGCTTGCGCGATGCGGCCCATGCCGAAATGGTTGCGCACCTTGTGAAACGCCGAGATCAATCCGGGGGCTGCAAGCGCGTAGCCCACACGCAACCCCGCCATGCCATAGCCTTTTGAAAAGGTGCGGAACCGGATCACGCGCGGATCATCCGCCGGGATTTGTGGCGCGGTGCCCTCGGGGGCCAGGTCGATATAGGCCTCGTCCAGCACCATCAGCGTGGCCGTTGGCAGTCGTGCCACCATATCGGCGATCACCTGGCCGGGGTGATGGCTGCCCATCGGGTTGTCGGGATTGGCGATGTAAAGCAATTTGGGGCGCACCTGATGCGCCAGTGTCAGCAGGGCTTCGGGGTCTTCGTGGTGGCCGTGATAGGGGGCCTTGTGCAGCACGCCACCAAAGCCTGACACATGGAAATTGAAAGTCGGATACGCGCCGTCCGAGGTGACGACAGGGTCGCCTGGCGCCACGATCAACCGCACCAGATAGCCCAACAAACCGTCGATGCCCTCGCCCACGATGACATGATCGGGCGTCACGCCGTGATGTGCGGCGAGCGCCAGCCGCAGGTCATGGTTCTCAGGGTCGCCATACATCCAGACCTCGCGTGTGGCTTGCTCCATCGCGATGATCGCGCGAGGCGAGGGGCCAAACAGGCTTTCATTCGCGCCCAGTCGGGCGATGAAAGGCTTGCCAGAAGTTCGCTCGGCGGTTTCGGGGCCGACAAAAGGCACCGAAGCGGGCAAGCTGGCGGCGAGATCGGTGTAGCGGGGCGTGTGGGGCGAATGGCTCATGCCCTGCATATCACCGTAAGCGCACCCGCGCTGCAAGTCTCTGCCTTGCCGTCCGGCCCCATGCCGGTTCAGATCACGTCGATGGCTGCGGCAAGACCGCTGAGGCTGGCCACGCCGCTGAGCAGGATGCGGTCGCCATTGCCGAAATCCAGTTGCACGCTGCTGCCCAGATCAGTGCCGAAACGGCTGACCACAGCCGACGCGGAAAGGCCGCCGACAAGGCCGGAGGCCAAGACCAGACGGTCGCCCTCGGCCAAACGGAAATCGGTGATCGTATCTGCGCCATGGCCACGGGCAAAGACGAAGACATCGGCCCCGGCCTCGCCACTCAGCCGATCCGCGCCGCCGCCGCCGGCCAGCCGGTCATTGTCCGTGCCGCCCAGCAGCACATCCATCTGTGCCCCACCTTCCAGCGTGTCACGACCCGTTCCGCCCGAGAGCCAATCGCCGCCGCCGCCGCCGATCAGGCGGTCATTGCCGGCATCGCCGGTCAGCATGTCGCGGCCATTGCCACCCTGGAGGACATCGGCCCCCCCCTGGCCATGCAGCCGGTCGTCGCCCTCGCCCCCTGTCAGGGTGTTGGCCTTCTTGTTGCCAACCCGCACCACGGGATCAATGCCGGTGGTTGAAATGCGGCTTTCCAGCGCCACCGCCTCCCAGGCAAGATGCTGGAACAGCACGGCCTGCGCCTCGGTCCAGCCGGTATAGCGGGTGCCCCATTCGTTCGTCAGGCTGGTGGGCAGGCCCACGCCCGATCGCCCGGTGATGGCAGCATGTTGCACCAGGGCAATCAGATAGTTGCCCGCGTCATTCAAATGCACCAGGTCGCCGAAAACCTGCCGTATGCCGGTCAGCCCCTGACCCTGGCCAATGGTGATGGCATCATGAAGGCGTCCCAATGCCGTGCCCCCTGGAACCACAACAACTGTGGCGTCATCGGCGGGTTTCACTGAATTCAGCCGGTCGGCAATGCCCTGCCACAGGCTGCGATCTGCGGTGATCTGTGCCCGCCATTGCGCATCGGTATAGCGCGGCAGGTTCGGGTTCCACTGATCGGGGCCGAAATAGCTCCAGGTTTCATAGATCATCACCCGGGCCCCGCTTTGGGCCGCCCAGGCCAGCTTTGCATATTCGCGGGCGTAGTGATGGGTGTTGGACCATTGCAAAGACGTGGCAAGCGGCAAGGCTTCGGTCAGGATCAGCGTGTTGTAATCCCGCGAGGGCAAGGCATTGCGTGCGTTCACCCCTTGCGCATCCGCGCCGTGATCCCATTGCCATTGCAGGGGCGCACCGTTGATGACCTGCGCATCCGCTCTGACACCACTGCCTGCCAGCAAGCGGTTGAGCATCAAGGGCATGGTCTCATTCACAAGGCTGTGGCCGACGAAAAGGGCGTTGCGGGGCATTGGGCACTCTCTACGGTTAAAACGACCTTCGCTTCAAAACATGAAGCGAAGGTGAAGATTTCAGACGATTGCGTCTTGCTTACGCAATTTCCGCCAGACGGGCGACGGCGGCTTCGACCTGCGCGGCCTCCTCGCTGCGGGCAGCGAGATTGGCGCGGGCTTCATCCACCACCTCCTCTTTGGCTGAGGCGATGAATTTGGGGTTGTCGAGCCGCCCCTGCAAGGCGCCAATTTCTTTACGGAGTTTTTCCAAAGCCTTCACCAATCGGGCCTTTTCGGCGGCGATGTCGATGATGCCTTCCAGCGGAATCGCGAAGGTCGCACCCTCGGCCGCGATGGACAGCGCGCCTTTGGGGGCGGCCACCGCATCGGTCAGGCTTTCGATCCGGGCAAGGCGCTTGATCAGCACCTCGTTCCGGTCCCAGGCGGCGCGGGCCTGCGCATCCATGCTCAGCGCCAGCATGTCGAGCTTGAGGCCCACCGGCACATGCATTTGCGTGCGGGCGGAGCGGATATCGTCGATCAGGCCGGTGACCCAGCCCATTTCGCGGTCGGCTTCGGCATCAATCAACTCAGGTCCGAATTCCGGCCAATCGGCATGGGCGATCAGGCCCTCACGCGTGCCAGTGGTGGCCCAGAGTTCTTCGGTGATGAAGGGCATGAACGGGTGCAGCAGGATCATGCACTGATCCAGCACAAAGCCCATGGTGGCGCGGGTTTCGGCGGCCTGCTCGCCGTCAAACAGCGGTTTGGCGAATTCGACATACCAGTCGCAGACCTTGCCCCAGACAAAGCCGTAAAGCGCCTGCGCGGCGTAATCGAAGCGGAAATCCTCCAGCGCGGCGTTCACTTCGGCTAAGGCTTTGGCGGTTTCGCCCAGGATCCATTTGTTCGCGGTGGCCGTGGCCACGGGCGGGGTGGTTTGGGTGCGGTGGCCTTCCCAGACGCCGTTCATCTCGGCAAAGCGGCAGGCGTTCCACAGTTTCGTGCCGAAGTTGCGATAGCCCGCAATGCGTTGGGTATCGAGTTTCAACACCCCCCCAAGCGAGGCCATGGCGGCATTGGCAAAGCGCAGCGCATCGGCGCCGTATTCGTCGATGATCTCCAGCGGGTCGATAACATTGCCCAAGGATTTCGACATCTTCTTGCCCTTGGCGTCGCGCACGAGGCCATGCAGATAGACGGTGTGGAAGGGGATATCCTCCACCACGGCCAGCTGCATCATCATCATGCGGGCGACCCAGAAGAACAGGATGTCTTGGCCCGTGACCAGCACGGAGGTTCCTTTGGGTTCTGCGAAGTAGCGTTTGTATGCCGGGTCATCGGTGTTTGGCCATCCCAGCGTCCCGATGGGCCAGAGACCGGAGGAGAACCAAGTGTCCAGCACGTCGGGGTCGCGGTGGATTGTATATACAAGCTTGCCGTCAGAATTACGCTCGGGAATGCCTGTTCCACCAGGAAGATCAGCGCCAATTTCGATGATGACGTCTTCGCCAGCTTGGGCTTCGGCATATTCTTTGAAAGCTTGGCGCGCAGAAAGCTCGGTTGGAGCACAAATACGTTTTGTCGAAACATCCGAGGTTGGCCGACCGGGGGAGCCTCTCGTCGCTACGGGAGTGAACTCTAGATCTAGTTCCGGGTCGTCGTTTTTCTCAAAGCTCGTTGCATACCAAACCGGAATCTGGTGCCCCCACCAAAGCTGGCGGGAAATGCACCAGGGCTCGATATTCTCCAGCCAGTGATAATAGGTCTTTTCGCCGCTTTCCGGGATGATCTTCACGCGGCCCGTGCGCACCGCCTCCAGCGCGGGTTCCACGATCTTGGCGGTATCGACGAACCATTGGTCGGTCAGCATCGGCTCGATGACCACCTTTGAGCGATCGCCGAAGGGCTGCATGATCGGCTTGTTCTCGACCACCGGCTCCAGCCGCAGATGTTCCGAACCCGTCTCGGGGTCGATCTCAGAGATCATCACCGTCACTGCCAACCCGATGGCGTTGATATCGGCGATCACCGCCTTGCGGGCCTCGAACCGGTCCATGCCGCGATACTTCATCGGCACGAGGTTGAGGCTGTCCACCTCGGCCTCAGAGGTGGGCGACCCTGCGGCGATTTCGCGCGCCCGCGCCACGGCGACCTCATAGGGCGCGCCATCGTCGCGCATCCGGCCGCGGGTATCCATCAGGCGATAGCAGGGCAGGCCCGCGCGTTTGGCCACTTGATAATCGTTGAAATCATGCGCGCCGGTGATCTTCACCGCACCAGAGCCGAAATTCGGATCGGGGTATTCATCGGCGATGATCGGGATCAGACGGTCGCAGAGCGGCAGTTTCACCATCTTGCCGACGATGGGCGCGTAACGCGCATCCGACGGATGCACCGCCACCGCGCCATCGCCCAGCATGGTTTCGGGGCGCGTGGTGGCGATGGAGATGTAATTCCGCTTCTCGCGGAAGGTCACATTGCCGTCTTCGTCTTTCTCGACATATTCATAGGTTTCGCCACCGGCGAGTTCATATTTGAAATGCCACATATGGCCCGCGACTTCGATATTCTCGACCTCAAGGTCGGAAATCGCGGTTTCAAAATGCGGGTCCCAGTTCACGAGGCGCTTGCCGCGATAGATCAGGCCCTTGTTATACATATCCACGAAAACCTTGATGACGGCATCGTGGAAGTTCTGGGTCTTGCCCAGATCGGGGTCGCCCTGCGCGCCGCCCATGGTAAAGGCTTCGCGGTCCCAATCGCAGCTTGCGCCAAGGCGCTGGAGCTGGCCGATGATGGTGCCGCGCGATTTGACCTTTTGCAGCCAGACGCGTTCCAGGAATTTCTCGCGGCCCATTTCGCGGCGCGTAGGCTCGCCATTGGCCGCCATCTCACGCTCGGTCACCATCTGGGTGGCGATCCCTGCGTGATCGGTGCCGGGCTGCCACAGCGTGTCATGGCCCTGCATCCGGTGCCAGCGCACCAGAATATCCTGCAAGGTGTTGTTGAAGGCGTGCCCCATATGCAGGCTGCCGGTCACGTTGGGCGGGGGGATCATCACGGAAAAGGCGGGCTTGCCCGGCTTGGCATTGGCACCTGCACGACCGGCCTTTTCGCCAATCCAGCGGGCAGAGATGCGGGCCTCGGCCTCGGCGGCGTTGAAGGTCTTTTCCATCGGCATGATCGTTCCCCTTTCGTCGCCGCTGGTCTTACCCAATAGGCGGCGAAAGGGGAAGGGTGTCGCAGCGCTCAGGCCCCGCCAACCAGCCCGAAATGCGCGCCGCGCGGGTCTTGCGCCATGACGGCGAAGGCCCCGCCTGGCACTGGGATCGGGCCATGGGTCACAATGCCACCGCTGGCCGCGATCTGCGCTGCGGCAGCAGAGGCGGAAGGGATACCGAAATAGGGTAGCCAATGCGGTGGCACTCCTGCCCTTTGCGAGGGCATCATGCCGCCAATATCGCCCTCAGCCCCCGCGAACAGGCGATAGTCGCCCATGTCGCCCATCGGCATCACGGTAGAGGCACGCCATCCCAGCACCTCGGCATAGAAAGCCAGGGCTGCCTGGGGATCGTGGCAAGACAGCTCGTGCCAGCAGCCATGGCCGGGCAGCATCGGGCCATAGGCCTGCGAGGGCTCGCCCGGCAGCATCTGAAACAGGCCAAAGACCGCGCCCTGCGGATCGGCCAGCACGGCAAAGCGCCCGGTTTCAGGCACGTCATTGGCCGGTTGCAATATTGTGGCACCCAGCTCGGTGGCGCGGGCCAGAGACGCATCCAGATCCTCGGCCTCGAAATAGACCAACCAGGCCTCGGGCTGGCCTTCAAACGGGGCGTAAAGCCCGGCGACCATCGCCTCGCCCGCCATGGCGAGCCTGTAGTCAAACCCCTCCATCCCGGCGTCCTGATAGGTCCAGCCTGAAAGTGATCCGTAGAAGGTCTGCGAGGTGGTGATGTCACCTGTGGTCAGCTCGTACCAGCAGGGGGTGCCTTGGGGCATTGCAGTCTCCTCCCTTTGCCTCAGCTTGTCATCTCGTTCTGCGAAACTCAATCAGAAGCTGCTCGCCTAAACCGCCCGGTCAAACTTGGTGGACAGATGGATCAGGCTTTCCGAACTGACAACGCCGGTCAGCGCGCCGATCTGATCCAGCACCTGGTCCAGCACCTGCGTCGAAGGCGCCGCGACCTGTAACAGCAGGTCATAGCGGCCCGAGGTGGTGAAGACCTTCTCGATCTCGCCAATGGCCTTCAGCCGGGTGATGATCGCCGCCTGTGCGCGGGGTTCGATGGTCAGCAAAACGCTGGCCCGCAGCCGCCCCTGCCGTGCCGCCTCGCCCAGTTTCAACGTGTAACCGGCGATGACGCCGGTGGTCTCCAGCCGCTCCAGCCGGGCCTGCACGGTGGACCGCGCGACCTTCATCCGCCGGGCCAGAGTCGCCACGGACATGCGTGCATCGGCGCTGAGCAGCCCGATGATGTTGCGATCCATTTCATCCATGCAATATGCCCGGTTTTTTCGTCAATCTGTCATCCATACACTAAGATTTTGTAGTTTTCATCGGTTAAGTTTGGCCCCATATGCGCATTCCACGTTTTCAGGAAAAGGGCGGCTCATACGCACCTGGCCTGGTTGTAATGACCGCGCAGGTGCTGGCTCCCGGTAGGGTTCCGGGCAATGGCCGCTTGCGTTCTGTTGGCAGAAAGGACACGCCGATGGGACTCTCCAAAACGATCTGGTCCAACCCCACCGAGTTCATCCGCAATGTGCGGCCTGAAAACCCGGTGATCTTCTTTTCGCCCAGTGTGTTGCAGGCTGCGGCGCGCCGTTTCATCGACGGCTTTCCGGGCATGGTCACCTATGCGGTGAAAACCAACCCCTCCGAGGTGGTGATCGAGAACCTCGCCGCCGCGGGTGTGCGCGGCTTCGATGTGGCCAGCCCCGGTGAAATCCGGCTGATCCGTCGCCTCGCCCCCGATGCCGCGCTGCATTACAACAACCCGGTTCGCGCCCGCGCCGAGATTGCCGAGGCGGTGGAGCTGAAGGTGAAAAGTTGGTCGGTTGACAGCGCGTCGGAGCTGGAAAAGCTGATCGAGCTGGTGCCGGCGGAAGATTGCGAAATCTCCGTGCGCTTCAAACTGCCGGTGGCGGGTGCCGCCTATAACTTCGGGGCCAAGTTCGGTGCCACGGTGGAGCTGGCGGCGCAGCTGCTGAAACGCGCGGCCGAGGCCGGGTTCATCCCCTCGCTGACCTTTCACCCCGGCACGCAATGCACTGATCCGCACGCCTGGGAGGCCTATATCCGCGCCGCCGCCGAGATTGGCCGCGAGGCGGGGGTGACCGTGGCGCGGCTGAATGTGGGCGGTGGTTTCCCGAACCACCGGTTGCAAGCCGTGCTGCCGCAGATCGACGAGACCTTCGCCCTGATCGACCGCGTGGCGACCGAAGCCTTTGGCGACCAGCGCCCGATGCTGGTCTGCGAGCCGGGCCGGGGCCTGTGCGGTGATGCCTTCACTCATGCCGCCAAGGTCAAGGCGGTGCGCGATGGGGCGCATGTCTTCCTGAATGATGGGGTCTATGGCGCGCTGGCCGAACTGCCGCTGGTGGGCATCATCGACCGCATCGAGGTGGTGGATGGCGAGGGCCAACCGCGCCGGGGCGCGCTGGAAAGCCGCATCGTCTTTGGCCCGACTTGCGATTCGGTGGACCGGGTGCCGGGCGAGTTGATGCTGGATGAAGGCATTGCCGAGGGCGATTATCTGATCATTCACGGCATGGGTGCCTATTCCATCGCCACCAACACCCGCTTCAACGGGTTCGGCGATCTGACTATCGCTACGGTGCTGTCGCTCAAGGTCTGAGCCGCATTTGCCATAGAAACACAGTTTCCAAACGCCCGGCTGGACATGATCCACCGGGCGTTTACCATTTGGGGTGTAGCATGCCTGAAATGGGCGGAGGCGCGGATGGCAGGCATCGGGCAGAACAGGGGTGGTGGATGACATTTCTGGACCGCGTTTCACGCTGGTTCCGGCGCCCCGTCGCCGTGGTCCCGGCGGAGGCCCCGCCGCGTGGCCTGCATCGCGGCCCGGTGGATCATATCGTGGTGCTGGATGGCACGCTGGCCTCGCTGCGCCCCGGCCATGAAAGCAATGCAGGCCGCGCCTTCCAATTGCTGCGCGAGGCGGTGCCGGGGGCGACCCGGCGCAACCTTTACTACGAGCCGGGCCTGCAATGGGATACATGGTCCGATACGGTCGATGTGCTGCAAGGGCGCGGCATCAATCGGCAGATCCGCCGCGCCTATGGCTGGCTGGCCAGCCATTATCGCCCTGGCGACCGTATCTTTCTGCTGGGTTATTCACGCGGGGCCTATGCCGTGCGCAGCCTAGCTGGGGTGATCGACCGTGTGGGTCTGTTGCGTCATGATCACGCGACCGAACGCAATGTGACCCAAGCCTATCGTCATTACGAGCGCGACCCCGACGCCCGCGTGGCCCGCATCTTCGCACTGGCGCATTGCCATGACGAGGCCCCGATCCAGATGGTCGGCGTTTGGGATACGGTCAAGGCGCTTGGCCTGCGCCTGCCGTTGCTGTGGATGCTGACCGAGGGGCGGCATGCCTTTCACAACCACCACCTTGGCAGCTCGATCCGCCATGGCTTTCAGGCGCTGGCCCTGCACGAAACGCGCGAGGTCTTTACGCCGGTATTGTGGGATTGCCCGCCGGGCTGGGAAGGTAATGTCGAACAGGTCTGGTTTCGGGGCAGCCATGCCGATATCGGCGGCCAGCTTGGTGACTTCGAGGCCGCGCGCCCCTTGGCCAATATCCCGCTGGTCTGGATGTTGGAGCGTGGCGAGGCCTGCGGGCTGACTTTACCCGAAGACTGGCATCGCCGTTTTCCCTGTGATCCGCATGCGCCCATGGTGGGCACCTGGCGTGGCTTTGGCGCGGCCTTCCTGCTGCGCCGCAAGCGTCAGGTCGGGCGCGATCTGTCAGAGCGTCTGCATCCTTCGGTGCTGGAGGTTGAGCCGCGCAGGGCCAAACCCGCCGCCACCGACCAGCCGGTCATGCGAGGATGATACAGGTGGTGGAGCCGCTGGCGTAAAGCCGCCCATCTGCCACGCCACGCAGGCTGCCATGGGCGATGGCGGTGCTGCGGCCCGCGTGATCCAGCGTAGCCTCGGCTTCCACCTCGGTGCCCATGGGAAGGGCGCGGGCGATATTCACCTTATATTCCAAGGTTGTATACCAACGCCCCTGTGGCACGGCGGTCATGACAGTGCAGCCGAGAACCGTATCCAACACGCAGCCATACCAGCCGCCATGCACCGCGCCGAAGGTGTTGGCATGGTCAAACCCGGCCACCGCTTTCAGGGTCACGCGCCCTTCGCTCACGCTGGTCACCCGGATGCCCATCAGCCGGGCCAGCGGCGGATGCGGCAACTCCGCCCGTAGGATGCGCTGCATGAACTCCAACCCCGAGATCGACAGCAGCGTCTCTCGGTCTGGCAATTGCGCGGGGCTTTCGGCGAAAAATGGCTCTGTCATGGCAGTCAGACTGACGGGCACCGATGCGCCTTGAAAGCCTGACGTTACGTCATAATCAGCCAGATTTGCAGCAGGCCGATCAGCACGGGTTGGTGCAACAGATAGATCGCCAGAGAATGCTGGCCCGGCCAGGCCAGCCAACGCGGCCCAGTCAGCCGGGCGAGGGTCGGGTGCAGCGGGGCAGTGAGCCGCGCAAGGCCCAGGCCGATCAGAAAGGGGCCGAGCCACGGGAAAACGGGCTCGAAATCCACTGTGTAACTTGGCACTGTGCCCAGACCCAGAAAGCGCAGCGGTGCGGCATTCCATTGCAGGGCCTGCGCCAGATGCGGGCTGGCAAGGATGATGACAAGGCCGAGGGCCAGCGTCACCACGGCTGGCAGGCGCAGGAAGGCCAGCCCGATCAGGCTGAACAGGGCGATGGCATGCAGGATGCCAAAGAAGACCCAAACCTCCGGCATTGCCAGCCGCGTGGCCAGGCTGACCAGCGCCGCCGCGAGCGCCAGCTTCAGCCAGCGCCGCCAAAAGCCCGGCCAGCGGATGCCCTGCCCATGGGCAAGCCACAGCGAGCCCCCGGCCAATGCCAGAAAACTGCCCGCCACGGCACGGGCCAAATACCAGAAAAAGCCGCTGGACGCCGTGCCCTGCGCCAGAACCCCGAACATCTCCAGATCATAGGTGAAATGGAACAACACCATGCCCAGAAGGGCAAGCGTGCGGGCTGTATCAAGAAACCATAGGCGTTGTGGCATGGGCCCTTGTCGCAAGCGCGCCGCCGCGCCGCAATGAAAAAGGGCGGTCCTGGGACCGCCCTTTGATCTTAGCGATGCTTCACATCGACATAATCGCGCTTCGGTGCGCCGGTATAAAGCTGGCGCGGGCGGCCGATCTTCTGCGTCGGGTCGCCGAGCATCTCTTTCCACTGGCTGATCCAGCCAACGGTGCGCGACAGCGCGAAGATCGGGGTGAACATCGAGGTCGGGAAGCCCATCGCATCCAGAATGATGCCCGAGTAGAAATCGACATTCGGATAGAGCTTTTTCGAGATGAAGTAATCATCCGACAGCGCGATGCGCTCCAGCTCCTTGGCGACCTGCAGGGTCGGGTTGTTTTCGATGCCGAGCAGACCCAGCACCTCGTCAGCCGATTCCTTCATCACCTTGGCGCGCGGGTCGAAGTTCTTGTAAACGCGGTGGCCAAAGCCCATCAGGCGGAAGCCAGAATTCTTGTCTTTTGCCTTGGCGATATATTCCGGAATCCGGTCCACCGTGCCGATTTCGCGCAGCATCTCCAGGCAAGCCTGATTCGCGCCGCCATGGGCCGGCCCCCACAGGCAGGCGATGCCCGCTGCGATACAGGCAAAGGGGTTGGCCCCCGAGGAGCCCGCCAGACGCACCGTCGAGGTCGAGGCGTTCTGCTCGTGATCGGCATGCAGCATCATGATCCGGTCCATCGCCTTGGCGAGGATCGGGTTGACCTGATAGTCCTCGCAAGGCACGGCGAAGCACATGTGCAGGAAGTTCGCGGCGTAATCGAGGCTGTTCTTCGGATAGACGAAGGGCTGACCGATCGAATACTTGTAGGCCATGGCTGCAATGGTCGGCAGCTTGGCGATCAGGCGCATGGCGGCCACTTCGCGCTGCCACGGGTCATTGATGTCGGTGCTGTCGTGATAGAAGGCCGACAGCGCGCCGACCACACCCACCATGGTCGCCATCGGGTGTGCATCCCGGCGGAACCCACGGAAGAAGTTGTGCATCTGCTCATGCACCATGGTATGGCGCGTGATGCGGCCCTCGAAATCCTTCATCTGCGCTTCGTTCGGCAATTCGCCGTTCAGCAACAGATAGCAGACTTCCAGATAGTGCGACTTTTCTGCAAGCTGATCAATGGGATAGCCTCGGTGCAGCAGCTCACCCACATCGCCGTCGATATAAGTGATCGCGCTGTCACATGCGGCGGTCGAGGTGAAGCCGGGGTCGTAGGTGAACACGTCCCCCTGAGCGTAGAGCTTTCGGATATCCAGAACATCGGGGCCGACGGTGCCCGACAGGATCGGCAGGTCGATGACCTTGTCGCCGAGTGTCAGCTTTGCGCTCTTGGTAGCTTCTGCCATTTCCACATCCCTCTGCGTTGGCTTGCAGCGCCGGATCGGCGCTGCGGCGAATTTCATCGGCAGAGGGCGCGGCGATCAGGCCGCGGCATCCTCCAGCCGCGCAATGGTCTCGTCCTGACCGATGACCAGCATCATGTCATAGACACTCGGGCTTACCGTGCGTCCGGCCAGCGCCGCACGCAAGGGGGCGGCCAGTTTCCCGAAGCCGATGCCGTTTTCTTCAGCAATCGCATTCAGAATGGCCTCAAGGTCTTCCTTCGTCCAGCTAGCAGTTTGCAGGCGCGGCGTCAATGATTTCAGTATACCACGGGATACCGTATCGAGCGCCTTTTCGGCAGCCTCATCGCGTGCAATCGGACGCGACTCGAGGATATAACGTGCTTTATCAAGCAGTTCCGGGAAAGTCTTGGCCCGCTCTTTCAGTGAGTTCATACCCTTCAGCATCAGCGCGGCCTGCGTTTCGGTCAGAGCAGCGCGCCCCGATGCCGCAAGATAGGCCTGCAATTCATGCAGCAGCGCAGCATTATCTGCTGACGAAATGTGCAAACCGCACAGATTTTCCAACTTTTTGAAATCCAGCCGGGCGGGCGAGCGGCCGATTCCCTTCAGGTCAAACCATTCGGCGGCCTGTGCGGAGGTGAAGAATTCCGCATCACCATGTGCCCAGCCCAGACGCGTCAGGTAATTGCGCATCCCGGCCGCAGGATAGCCCATGGCCTGATATTCCTCGACCCCCAAGGCTCCGTGCCGCTTGGACAATTTCTTGCCGTCCGGCCCGTGGATCAGCGGGATATGCGCCCAGACCGGGATGTCCCAGCCCATGGCGTCATAAATCATCTGCTGGCGCGCGGCGTTGTTCAGGTGATCGTCCCCCCGGATGACATGCGTGACGCCCATGTCATGATCATCGACCACGACGGCGAGCATATAGGTCGGCGTACCATCCGAGCGTAAACAAATCATATCATCCAAAGTGGCATTCTGGATGGTCACCTGGCCCTGAACCTCGTCACGGATCACGGTTTCACCCTCGCGCGGGGCCCGCATGCGGATCACGAAAGGGCGATCAGGATAAGTGCTCGGATCGGCGTCGCGCCATGGGCTTTGAAACACGGCATAGCTGCCACGGGCTTCGGCCTCGGCGCGGAAAGCGTCGATTTCTTCTTTCGTGCTAAAGCACTTGTAGGCTGTGCCCCGCGCCAGCATCGCATGCGCCACTTCGGCGTGGCGATCCTTGCGTTCGAATTGGCTGACCACCTCGCCATCCCAGTCGAGGCCGAGCCATTCCAGCCCGCGCAGGATGGCTGCGGTGGCCTCGGGGGTGGAGCGTTCGCGGTCGGTATCCTCGATCCGTAGCAGGAACCGACCGCCGCGTCCGCGCGCGTAAAGCCAGTTGAACAGCGCAGTGCGCGCGCCGCCGATATGCAGATAGCCGGTGGGCGAGGGGGCAAATCGGGTGACGACGGGCGTGTTCATGCGCGTTAACCTTTCGGAAACCTTGTTGGCCTTAGCCTTTGCGCTGGTGATAGGCGAGCAGAGGGGCGGAAACAAGGTGGAGGCAGTTCGGCGGGCAGCGCTATGGCCGCTTCTGGCTCTGGCAGAGGCCAGAGGACTCCTGTTCCCCTGGGTGCCGGTCTTTCTGGCGCTTGGGATCGGGGTCTGGTTCGGGCTGACCAACGAGCCTGCGATCTGGGTCTATATTCTGGTGTCTGTTGCGCTGCTGGCGGTGCTTGGCCTGTGGTGGATCGGGCCTGAATTGGCCCATCCTGTCTGCGTGGCCATGGCCATGCTGGCGCTCGGTTTTCTGGTTGCAGGGGTGCGGGGGCACCTGGTGGCCGCGCCGGTGCTGGATTTCCGCTACTACGGCCCGGTGGAGGGACGGGTGATTGCGATTGACCGTTCACAATCCGATGCGTTGCGGCTGACGCTGGATCGGGTGGTGTTGTCGGATGTCGCCCCGGGTAAGCTGCCCAAAAGGGTGCGTATTGCCCTGCATGGGCCGCTTGCGGTGCATGAGCCCGCGCCGGGCGAGGTGGTGCAGATCACAGCCCATCTCTCTCCGCCTGCCGCACCTGTGGAGCCCGGTGGCTTTGATTTTCAGCGCATGGCCTGGTTCCAAGGGCTTGGCGCTATTGGATATACCCGCCACCCGGTGCTTTTCCAGGCCGAGCCTGCGCCAAGCGAACAATGGGTCAACCGGTTGCGAGCCTGGCTGTCGGCTGGCGTGCAGGCCCGAATTCCGGGCGATGCAGGTGCTTTTGCCGCCGGGGTGATGACCGGAGACCGCTCTGGGCTCAGCCTTGAGGCGGTGGAGGCCTTGCGGGCCTCCAGTCTCGCGCATCTGTTGGCGATTTCTGGCATGAACATGGCCTTCCTCATCGGCTTCGTGTTCACGCTGATCCGTTCTGGTCTTGCGCTGGTTCCGGCGATTGCGCTGCGCCTGCCCACAAAAAAGATCGCTGCGGCGATTTCATTGGGTGTCGCATGGTTCTATTTGTTGCTGTCGGGGGCAAATGTCGCGACAGAGCGAGCCTTTCTGATGGTTTGCGTGATGCTGGGGGCCGTTCTTCTTGATCGGCGCGCCTTGTCCTTGCGATCGGTGGCGATGTCTGCCGTGGTGTTGCTGCTGCTGCGCCCCGAGAGCTTGCTTGACCCTGGGTTCCAGATGTCTTTTGCGGCGACGACCGCACTGATTGCAGGATTTGCGGCGGTTGAGGCGAACATGCTGCGCGGCCGTATCCCGCCATGGGGCGTGCCCGTTTTCACGCTGGTCCTGTCTTCTGCCCTCGCTGGGGTGGCTACCGCCCCCTATGGCGCGGCGCATTTCAATCGGATTGCAGATTTTGGCTTTGTTGCCAATCTCTTGACTGTTCCTGTGATGGGGGCAGTCGTCATGCCGGCCGGGGCTATGGCGGCGTTGTTGGCCCCCCTTGGGCTGGCTGATCTGCCATTGTGGGTCATGGGATTAGGGTGTCAGTGGATCTTGTATATTGCGGCGCTGGTGGGCAGTTGGGAGGGGGCCGTGACTGCGGTGCCTGCCCCTGATGGGCTGACCCTTGCACTGATCTCGATCGGCGGGATCTGGCTGTCAGTCTGGCGCGGGTGGGGGCGTATGGCAGGTATCGCGCCTGTTGTGCTGGCCTTTGCTCTTTGGGCGCAAGTCCAACGGCCAGAGTTGCTGGTGGCACCAGATGCGGGCGTGATCGGTCTGATGGGGACGGAGGGACGGGCGCTATCCGTGGCGCGCGGGGCCGGTTTTGCAGCAAGCAGTTGGTTGGAGAATGATGGAGACCTGAGTGATCAGGCCATCGCCGCGACTCGTGCAGGATTTACGGGGCCAAAGGCGGAGCGCAGTTTTCGTTTGGGGCCGTGGCGCGGCATTCATTTGAAGGGAAAGGGCGCGGAGCCAGCTTTGGCACAGGCTTGCGCAGCCTATGATCTGGTGGTGATTGCCGCGCAGCCAAAACAGAAACCTGACGGATGCCATATCCTCGATCAAGACAGTTTGCGACGCAGCGGCGGCGTGGCTCTCTGGCTCAAGGGGGATGCACTACATCTTGTGCCGTCGCGGCAAGGCTTGCGGCTATGGCAGGGGGCAACCCCCCCCGCCGCCGAAGCCCTCTGGCAGTTGCCGTCTCAGTAGCTGCGGATCAGCCCGACCAGACGCCCCTGAACTTTCACCAGATGATCCGGGAACACTCTGGTCTCATAGGCAGGATTTGCCGCCTCCAGCGCGATCATGTTGCCCTTGCGGCGAAAACGCTTCAGCGTGGCTTCGGCATCTTCCACCAAGGCGACGACGATATCACCGTTATTCGCCGTATTCTGTTCGCGGATCACAACGATGTCGCCGTCATTGATGCCGGCTTCGATCATCGAGTCACCCTTCACCTCCAGCGCATAATGCTGGCCTGCACCGGACAGCATCGAGCCGGGAACGGCGATGTGATGCGAGACCTCCGATATGGCTTCAATGGGCACGCCGGCCGCAATGCGGCCCATCACGGGAAGCTCCATCGCATGCAGTGCCTCGACCGGCATCGCAGAACGCGGCGGTGGCGCGTCTGGTCGATCTCCCTCAATGACCCGAGGTGAAAAGCCAGGCTTTTCCATGGCTTCCGGGAGTTTCACAATCTCGATGGCCCGCGCCCGATGCGCCAGTCTGCGAATGAAGCCCCGTTCTTCCAAGGCTGTGATCAGCCGATGAATCCCGGATTTTGATCGCAAATCAAGGGCTTCCTTCATTTCGTCAAAAGAAGGCGGCACACCGTCGCGATTCATGCGGATGCGGATGAAATCAAGAAGTTCCAACTGCTTGCGTGTGAGCATCAGGTCAATCCCTTCGTGCAGTTCGCTAGGGTGTTTGCATAATGTTCTGATGCTGTTCTTGGTTTGTGTCAAGAGGGTTTGTGGCAGGAGTATTTCCTAGATCGGCAAGAATTCGACCATGTCCCCGGCCTGCCGCGATTGATCTCCGGCTGGACGCAGTAATAGCGCGTTGGCTTGACAAAGCACGGAAAGCAAAGCGGAATCCTGGCGCGCGAATGGGGTGATCCTGCCGTTTTCGACAGAGGCTCGCATGTAATGAGCACGAGGGCCTGCGGGGCCGGTGTCCTGGGCCAGGCATGCTCGTTCCAGCCGTGGTTCCGGGGCCGGATCGCCTAGCATCGCGCGCAGCAGAGGCAACAGGAAAAGATGCGCGCAGGTGAAAGCCGAAACGGGATTACCAGGCAGGCCGAGCAGCGGGACGCCGCGAAAATCTCCTGCAATCAAGGGCTTGCCGGGGCGCATGGCGATCTTGTGGAAAGCCAGTTTGAGCCCGAGATCGGGCGCTAGCCGTGCCACGACATCATGATCGCCGACCGAGGCCCCGCCGATTGTCACCACAACATCTGCGCCCTCGGCGAGGGCGAAGGCTGCGCGGAGTGAGGCTTCCGTATCGCGCGCGATGGGAAGCAGTCGAGCGGCGCCGCCAACCTGCTCGACCAGCGCCTTGATCGCAAAGCCGTTGGAGGCCACGATCTGATCGGCGCGCGGCACCTCGCCGGGCATCACCAACTCGTCGCCCGTTGTCAGAATGGCGACCTCCGGGCGTCGCCGCAAGGGAAGGCGATCCAAGTTCATCGCGGCAAGCAGCGCTATATCTTGTGGCCTCAGTTGCCGCGGCGCGAAGATGTGCCCGGTTTTGAAGTCGTCGCCCTGCGCACGGATATTGGTTTTCTCAGCGGCCGCAGTCAGGGTGATGCGGTTGCCTTCGCGCAGCACATCCTCCTGCAGTGCCACATGGCTTGCACCGGTCGGGACCGGAGCCCCGGTGAAAATGCGCAAGGAGTCGCCCGGGCCAAGGCTGCCGGTGAAAGCGTGCCCAGCCCCCGCCTCGCCAATCACGGTAAACGCAGCGCCCGCCGGGGCCGGGCCGACAATGGCATAGCCATCCATCGCTGAGGCATTGAAGGGCGGTTGCGTCAGGCGGGCCGGGACAGGTTCGGCCAGCCAACGCCCCGCCGCTTCGGCCAAGGGCACCATTTCCACCGGCAGCGGGTGCGCCAGCGCCAGCACCCGCTCCAGCGCCTCGGCCACGGAAATCATGGCCTGGCCTCGAAGCGGCCCGACTTGCCGCCATCTTTGAGTGTTACCTTAATGCTATGTATTTCCATGGTTTTCTCGGCTGCTTTCAGCATGTCATAGACGGTAAGACAGGCCACAGATACGGCCGTCAGCGCTTCCATCTCGACCCCGGTCTGGCCTGTGGTCTTGACCGTCGCGCTGACACGGATGCCCGGAAGGCCAGGGTCAGGCGTCAGATCAAGCGCGACCTTTGTGATTGGCAGCGGGTGGCAAAGCGGGATCAGATCAGCGGTTTTCTTCGCCGCCATGATGCCAGCCAAGCGCGCCACGCCCAGAACATCTCCCTTGGCGGCACGATTTTCGGTGACCAGTGCGAGGGTCTCTGCCGTCATTTGCACCGCGCCGACGGCGATGGCGACGCGAGATGTGGTGGCCTTGTCCGAGACATCTACCATATGCGCCCGGCCTTCGGCGTCAAAATGGGTGAGCATCAGAGGCCACCTCCCGCACGCAGAGGGTTGGCGAGCAGGTTGCGCGTCGCGTCGGCCACATCGGCCTGCCGCATCAGACTTTCACCGATCAGGAAGCTGCGCACGCCATATTGCGCCATATCCGCAAGGTCTGCCGGGGTGAAAAGGCCACTTTCCGACACGATCAGTCGGTTTTCGGGGGCGCGGCGGGCCAGATCGCGGGTCACGTCCAGCGTCACCTCGAAGGTATGGAGATTACGATTGTTAATGCCGAGCAGCGGCGACTTGAGGCGCGAGGCCCGTTCCAGCTCGTCCCGGTCATGCACCTCGATCAGCACATCCATGCCCAGTTCCAAGGAAACCTGTTCCAGATCAATGGCTTGTGTGTCGTCCAGCGAGGCCATGATCAGAAGGATGCAATCGGCCTTCAGCGCGCGCGCCTCCACGATCTGATAGGGATCATAGATGAAATCCTTGCGCAGGCAGGGCAGGCTGGTCGCATCATGCGCTGCGGTCAGGTAGCTGTCATCGCCCTGAAACGAGGGGCCGTCGGTCAGCACCGAAAGACAGGTGGCACCCCCTGCCTCATAGGCTTGCGCAAGCTCTGGCGGGTTGAAGTCCGCACGGATCAAGCCTTTGGAAGGGCTGGCTTTCTTGATCTCTGCAATCAGGCCATAGCCCTGGGCCGAGGCCTGACGCAAGGCGGCCTCGAAACCGCGTGGCGCGGGCGCTTCCTTGGCGGCAGCCTCCAGATCGGCCAGCGGGCGGGCGGCTTTCCGCGCGGCCACATCCTCAAGTTTATAGGCCTTGATACGATCGAGAATGGTGGACATGGCAAGACTCCTTTCCGCAGGTTTAACCTTTGGGGGGCAGGTTGAAAACCCGCCAAACGGTAAGCGCATATACGCTTTTGAAAGGGAATCACGCCAAACTGTAAGCGTATGTACGTTTTCAGGCGGCCCAGTTGATCGGGGGCCGCCCTTGGCTCGCCAACCAGTCATTCACCCGGCTGAACGGGCGGCTGCCAAAGAACCCGCGATGAACCGAAAGGGGGGAGGGGTGCGCAGAGTGGTGGAACAGATGCTCGGCCCCCTCGGGCGTGCGCTGCGGCAATTTTGCGCAAAGTTTTTGCGCAGGTCCGCCCCACAGCAGGAAGGCGCGCGGGCCATCCTGCGCGGTGGCGTTGAGGATTTGAGCCACCAGAGCCTCCCATCCCCATCCCTTGTGCCCATGCGATTCGCCCACCGGGACGGTGAGCACGGTATTCAAGAGCAAGACACCCTGCCGCGCCCATCCGGTGAGGTCACCGTCTGCGCGCGTGAGGCCGAGATCGCTGTGCAGCTCGGTCAGGATGTTCTTGAGCGAATGTTGCGGCGCTTGGCCCGGCGGGAAGCTGAAGGCGAGGCCGGTGGCGCGCCCCGCGGTCGGGTAGGGGTCCTGGCCCAGGATCACGACGCGCACCTGTTCGCGCGGGGTCAGTTCCAGCGCGCGGAAAGGCATGGCGGGTTGCCAGCCGGGCGTGGCAGCAAGGCGGGCCGACAGCGCGGGCCACCCTTCGGTGAAGAAGGGCAGGTCGGCCCAGCTTTGCGGGATCATGCGGCAGTCAGGGTGATCAAAGCCTCGACCTTGCCAAGCGCGGCCCCGCTATCGAGGCTTTCGCGGGCGATCTCTACCCCTTCGGGCAGGTTGGCGGCACGGTCCGCCACCACCAGCGCGGCGGCGGAGTTCAGCAAGACGGCATCACGATACGCCCCGGTCTCGCCCTCCAGCAGGCGGCGGAAGGCGGC
>CALKAA010000217.1 GCA_937983495.1 uncultured Gemmobacter sp.
GAAGGTCACGAGGACGGAGGGCACGCCCACGGCGGCGGCGGTCTTGCGGTCGGTCTCGGTATCGCCCACCAGCAGCGAGCGCGCAGGATCACCGCCCGCCTGCGCCACGGCGGCGAGATAGGGTGCCGGGTCGGGTTTGCGGGTGGGCAGGGTATCGGCGCCGATCAGGCTGCCGAACAGGCCCCGGATGCCGAGGCGGGTGACGAGGGTTTCGGCCAGCCCCTCGGGCTTGTTGGTGCAGATGGCGGTGGCGTAGCCCGCCCCCCGCAGCGCCTCGATGGCGGGGATGACGCCGGGGTAAAGGCGGGTATGGGTGTCGATGCCCTCGGCATAGGCGGCGAGCAGCACGGGGTATTGCGCATCCACCAGCGTCTCATCGCCCTGCCCCAGCCGCTGAAAGCCCAGCCGCAGCATGGCGCGCCCGCCGTGGAAGGCGGTGAGCTGGTCGGCCTGCGGATCGAGCAGGTCGCCATGGCCCAAGCCCCGGAAACAGGCATTGGCGGCGGCGATCAGATCGGCGGAGGTATCGGCCAAGGTGCCGTCGAGATCGAAAACCACGGTAGGCCTGTTCTGCAACGTCATCTTGAAACCTGCGGTAAGGATGTGTGAAAGCGGAGCGCTTGCGCCGCCCGCAGACCGGGTTAAAACGGGCGCAACGATTTAGGAAGGGGTGTCATGCCGGTTTCTCTTGTCATTCTTGCGGCCGGTCAGGGCACGCGGATGAATTCCGATCTGCCGAAAGTGCTGCACAAGGTGGCGGGTGCGCCGATGCTGCACCATGCGATGCAGGCGGGCGCGAGCCTGTCGCCGGAGCGCGTGGTGGTGGTGGCGGGCCATGGTGCCGATCAGGTGACCAAGGCGGCGCTGGCCTATGACGAGGCTTGCACGGTGGTGGTGCAGGAACAGCAGCTGGGCACCGGGCATGCGGTGGCGCAGGCGCGCGCGGCTCTGGCGGGGGCGTCGGGCGATTGCGTGGTGCTTTATGGCGATACGCCCTTCATCCGGCCTGAAACGCTGGAGGCGATGCTGGCAGCGCGGGCACGGCATGCGGTGGTGGTCTTGGGTTTTGAGGCCCGCGATCCGGGGCGCTATGGCCGGTTGATCGCGCAAGGCGAGGCGCTGGAGCGCATCGTGGAGTTCAAGGATGCCAGCGATGCCGAGCGGGCAATCACCCTGTGCAATTCCGGCGTGATCTGCGCCGAGACGGAAACGCTTTTCAGCCTTGTGGCGGCGCTTGGCAATGACAATGCGGCGGGCGAATATTACCTGACCGACATCGTGGAGCTGGCGCGCAAGCGCGGGCTGTCGGCCGGGGTTGTGACCTGCCCCGAGGCGGAGACCATGGGCGTGAACACCCGCGCGCAGCTGGCCGAGGCCGAGGCCGCCTTTCAGGCCCGCGCCCGCGCCGAGGCACTGGAGATCGGCGTGACCCTGACCGCGCCCGAAACGGTGTTCTTTGCGCTGGATACCCATATCGGGCGCGATGCGATCATCGGGCCGCATGTGGTGTTCGGCCCCGGTGTGACCATCGAAAGCGGGGCCGAGATCAAGGCCTATTGCCATCTGGAGGGCTGCCATGTGTCGCGCGGGGCCGATGTCGGCCCCTTTGCCCGGCTGCGCCCCGGCGCGGAGTTGGCCGAGTTCGTGCATGTCGGCAATTTCGTGGAAATCAAGAACGCCATTCTGGATGAGGGCGTGAAGGTCGGCCATCTGAGCTATATCGGCGATGCCGATGTGGGCGAGGCCACCAATATCGGCGCGGGCACGGTAACCTGCAATTATGATGGCGTGATGAAGCACCGCACGCGGATCGGCAAGCGCGCCTTCATCGGCTCGGACACCATGCTGGTGGCGCCGGTGAGCGTGGGCGATGACGCCATGACCGGCTCGGGCAGCACGATCACCGAGGATGTGCCGGCGGGGGCCGTGGCCCTGGGCCGCGCCAAACAGGTGACCAAGCCGGGGCTGGCGGTGAAGCTGTTCGAGCGGCTGCGGGCAATCAAAGCCGCGAAAGGAAAAGCGTAATGTGCGGGATTGTCGGCGTTCTGGGCAGCCATCAGGTTGCCCCCCTGCTGGTCGAGGCGCTGAAGCGGCTGGAATATCGCGGCTATGACAGCGCGGGCATTGCCACGCTGAACGAGGGACGGCTGGACCGGCGGCGCGCAGTGGGCAAGCTGGTGCATCTGTCGGACCTCTTGGTGCATGAGCCACTCGCGGGGCGTGCAGGCATCGGGCATACCCGCTGGGCCACCCATGGCGCGGCGACGGTGGCCAATGCCCATCCGCATCGCGCGGGCGGCGTGGCGGTGGTGCATAATGGCATCATCGAGAATTTCCGCGAGCTGCGCGAGGAGCTGACGGGCCTTGGCTATGGCTTTGAATCGCAGACCGATACCGAGACGGTGGCGCTTTTGATGCAGCATCAGCTTTCGCTGGGGCTTGCACCGGCCGAGGCGACAGCAGCGGTGCTGGGGCGGCTGCATGGGGCTTTCGCGCTGTGCTTCCTGTTCGAGGGGCAAGACGATCTGCTGATCTGCGCCCGCAAAGGCTCGCCGCTGGCCATCGGCCATGGCGAGGGCGAGATGTTCGTGGGATCGGATGCCATCGCGCTGGCACCGATGACCGACCGCATCACCTATCTGGAGGAAGGCGACTGGGCGGTGATCACCCGCGCGGGGGCCGAGATCTTTGATGCAGCCAATCGCCGGGCCAACCGCCCGATGGCGCGGATTCAGGTGGATGCGACCCGGATCGAAAAGGCCGGTTACAAGCATTTCATGGCCAAGGAAATCGCGGAACAGCCGGTGGTTCTGGCCGATGCGCTGAAACATTACATCGGCGAGAGCGGCCTCACCCTGCCGCATGCGGTGGATTTCGCGGGCGTGGACCGTATCACGCTGGTCGCCTGTGGCACGGCGCATTATGCCTGCCATGTGGCGAAATACTGGTTCGAGAGCCTCGCCCGCCTGCCCTGCGACATCGACATTGCGTCGGAGTTCCGCTACCGCGATGCGCCCTTGTCGCCGCAAAGCTGGGCCATGTTCATCAGCCAGTCGGGCGAGACGGCGGATACTCTGGCGGCCTTGCGCCATGCGAAGGAACGCGTGGCCAAGGTGGTGTCAGTGGTGAATGTCGCCACATCGTCGATCGCGCGGGAAAGCGATGTGGCGCTGCCCATTCTGGCGGGGGTGGAGGTGGGCGTGGCCTCGACCAAGGCCTTTACCTGCCAATTGGCCGTGCTGGCGCTGCTGGCCTTGAAGGCGGCGCAGGATCGTGGGGTGCTGAGCGCGGAACAGGTTGCGGCGCATCTGGCCGATTTCCGGCTGCTGCCGGGCCTCATGAACCATGCGCTGACGCTGGCGGGCGAGATCGAGGCGCTGTCGGAGCAACTGGCCGAGGCGCAGGATGTGCTGTTCCTCGGGCGCGGGCCGATGTATCCGCTGGCCTTGGAAGGCGCGCTGAAGCTGAAGGAAATCAGCTATATCCATGCCGAGGGCTATGCCAGCGGCGAGCTGAAGCATGGGCCGATTGCGCTGATCGACAACCGGGTGCCGGTGATCGTGCTGGCACCGCGCGACCATCTGTTCGAGAAGACCGTCTCGAACATGCAGGAGGTCATGGCGCGGCATGGCAAGGTGTTGCTCTTGTCGGACAAGGCGGGCGTGGCCGAGGCGGGGGCGGGCTGCTGGCAGACGCTGACCCTGCCGGAAGTGCCCGATCTGTTCGCGCCGATGCTTTACGCCATTCCGGCGCAATTGCTGGCCTATCACACCGCAATTGCCAAGGGCACCGATGTGGACCAGCCGCGCAATCTGGCCAAATCCGTGACGGTTGAGTGATGGCCAGGCAATTCCCCGGCTTCACCGAGGATCAGCGCGCCTTCATCGCCCAGCAGGCGGTGTATTTCGTGGCAACCTCGGCGCCGGGGGCGCGGCACAACCTGTCGCCCAAGGGGATGGACAGTTTGCGGGTGACCGGGCCGAACCGGCTGGTCTGGCTGAATGTCACCGGATCGGGCAATGAGACGGCGGCGCATCTGGCGCTGGATGCGCGCATGACGGTGATGTGGTGCAGTTTCAGCCAGCGCCCGCTGATCCTGCGGGCTTACGGCGTGGCGCGCACGGTGCATCAGGGTGATGCGGATTGGGCGGCGCTGGCGGCGGAACTGCCGATGATCCCCGGCGCGCGGCAGATTTTTGAACTGTCGGTCGATCTGGTGCAAAGCTCTTGCGGCTTTGCGGTGCCGTTTCTGGAAGATGCCCCCGCCCCCAATCTGTGCGAACGCCCGGTGCTGCGCGATTGGGCGGTGGGCAAGGGGCCGGAGGGTCTGGCCGCCTATTGGGCCGAGAAGAACCGGGAAAGCATTGACGGCCTGCCCACGGGGATTGAGGCCAATCTGGGCGACAGCCCTTTGAAGGAAAGCGAATGACGATTGACGAGGCATTGGCGCAGTTGCGCGCGGCAGCCGACCCGGTGAAGGCGGCGGAGGCCGCGGCCTATCACAAGGCCGAGCGCGAATATCTGGGCGTGAGCGTGCCGCAGGTGGAGGCCCTGGCGAAGGGCTGGCGCGAGGCGATCACGCTGGAGGAGCGGCTCGCGCTGGCGGCGGGCCTGTGGGACAGCAATATCCACGAGGCGCGGGTGGCGGCCGCGAAACTGCTGGTGCAGGCGCGCATCCGGCCGGATGAGGATGTCTGGGCGCTGATCGCCAGTTGGGTGCCGCAGTTTGACGCCTGGGCGCTGGCCGATCACGTCTGCAAGGCGGGCGAAAAGCGGGTGATGGCGGATCTGGCGCGGCTGGAGGAGGTGGAGGCTTGGATCGAGAGCCCGCTGATGTGGCAGCGCCGCGCCGCGCTGGTGATCACCCTGCCGCTGGCGAAGCTGAACAACCTCAAGCCGGCGGAGGTTGAGGCGCGCGAGCGGGTGCTGGGCTGGATGCTCACGCTGATGCCGGACCGGGATTGGTTCATCCAGAAGGCCATCGGCTGGTGGCTGCGCGATCTGTCGAAGCATGACGCGCTGCGGGTGCGGCAGTTCCTGGCCGAACATGGCGACGGGCTGAAAGCCTTCGCCCGCAAGGAAGCCGCGCAGTATTTGTGAGGGGCGACATGGGCCGGGAACCGGAAACGCAGCGCGTTTCCCCGGCCCTGTAGGAGCGGTGCCGCAAGACCGTTTCGGCATGCGACCGAGAGGCCAGAGCCCGCCCGGTGGGCGCAAAGCGCCCGCCGCCCGGAGGGCGGGCGCTGGCCGGTGGCTTTGGGCCACCGGCCCAAACTCGCGATCGTTTCAGCATGACCTCGGCGATGGCCTCGGCCATGTAGGCACCGATCAATCCACGCGGCTGGGCTTGCGCATCGTCACCAGTTCTTCGGCCATGGTGGGATGCACGGCGACGGTGCGGTCGAAGTCTTCCTTGGTCGCGCCCATCTTCACCGCAATGGCGGCAAGCTGGATCATCTCGCCCGCGGCGGGGCCGACGATGTGGCAGCCCAGCACGCGGCGGGTGGACTGCGAGACCACCAGCTTCATCAGCACCCGATCCTCGCGGCCCGCAAACAGGCTTTGCATCGGGCGGAAGCTGGCGGTGTAGACCTCGATCTTTTCCTGCGCGCGGGCGGCCTCTTCGCTGAGGCCCACCGTGCCGAACTCGGGCTGGGTGAAGACAGCGGAGGCGACCAGATCGTGATCGGCCTGCCACGGCTTGCCGCCAAACATGGTATCGGCAAAGGCATGCCCCTCGCGGATCGCTACCGGGGTCAGGTTGATGCGGTCGGTCACATCGCCCACGGCGAAGATCGAGGGCACAGCGGTCTGGCTATGGGCATCGACAACGATCTGGCCGCGGGTGCCGATCTCCACCCCAAGTGGCTCCAGCCCCAGCCCGGCGGTGTTGGGCACCCGGCCGGTGGCATAGAGGACAAGATCAAAGGCCTCGGCCCCGCTGGAGGTCTCGGCCACGATGCCCTCGGAGGTCTGGCTGAGCGCGGTGACCTCGTGTGTCAGCCGCAAGTCGATGCCGCTGGCCTGCATGGCGGTCACGATCTGGGCGCGGCACTCCTCGTCAAAACCGCGCAGGATTTGCGCGCCGCGATAGCTTTGCGTGACCTTCACGCCCAGGCCATTGAGGATGCAGGCAAATTCCGAGGCGATATAGCCGCCGCCCACCACCAGCGCGCGGGCGGGCAGGGTATCGAGGTGGAAGATCTCGTTCGAGGTGATGGCGAGATCGGCCCCCGGAATGGCGGGCACGAAGGGCCGCCCGCCGGTGGCGATGAGGATATGCTTGGCCGAAACGCGCCGCCCATCGGCCAGCGCGACGGTGTGGGCATCCACCAAGGTGGCGCGCATGTCAAAGATGGTGACGCCCGCGCCATTCAGCCCGCCGCGATAGGCGCCTTCCAACCGGGTCAGCTCGGCCTCCAGCCGCGCGCGGAAATGGCCCCAGTCGAAGGTGCCCGAGGTCACTTGCCAGCCATAGGCGCGGGCGTCCTGCATGAGGCCCGGATATTCGCTGGCATAGACCATCAGCTTCTTCGGCACGCAGCCGCGAATGACACAGGTGCCACCCATCCGCGATTCCTCGGCCAGGGCGACACGGGCGCGGCCTTCGGAGGCGGCGATGCGCGCAGCCCGCACCCCGCCCGAGCCGCCACCGATGACGAACAGGTCAAAGTCGAAATCCATGGGGGCCTCCGTGATGGTTTGGCGAAAGGTATTCCACAGGCGGCGAGGCTTTGCCAGTGCCGGCAATGGTGGCTTGCCTTTGGCGCGGGCTTGGGGTTGTGTTTTCGCCGGACGACAGGGGGCTTTGGGCATGCGGCTTTGGGGTTTGGCGCTTGGGCTGGCTTTGGCGGGGCCTGCCAGCGCGCATCCGCATATGTGGATGGACACGGCGCTTGACGTGCATCTGGATGCCGAGGGCCGGGCCGAGGCGGTGCGGATCACCTGGACCTATGATGAGTTCTCCTCGATGGCGCTGATCGAGGAGCGGGGCCTTGATGCCGATCACGATGGCAATTCAACGCCAGAGGAGGAGGCCCGGCTCAGCGGGTTCGACATGAATTGGGATGCGGGCTTTCCGGGCGATACCTATGTGCTGTCGGGCGGTGCGCCGGTAGGGTTGAGCGGCCCGTCGGACTGGACGGCGCGGCATCAGGGGGGCCGGATCACCAGCAGCCATCTGCGCAAGATCGAGCCACCGGTGAGCCTTGAGCAGGTCTTGCAGGTGCAGGTGTATGATCCGGGGTTTTACACCGATTACACCATCGTCAAACGGCCGGTGATCCATCCGGCGCTGCCCGAGGGCTGTGTGGCCGAGGTATTGGCCCCCGACCCGGCAGAGGCCGATCAGCGCCTGCTGGATGCCTTGGCCGAATATGGTGCGGATGAGGATATTGAGGCGGATTTCCCGGCGATTGGCGCGCAGTTCTCGGAGGAGGTGCGGCTGACATGCGGCGCGCGCTGAGTCTGGCGGGGCTGGCTGTGGCGCTGGTGCTGCTGGCCTTGTGGTTGGGCGGGGGCCTCGC
>CALKAA010000218.1 GCA_937983495.1 uncultured Gemmobacter sp.
GATTTGGCGTAAGCGAGGGGGGTGTGATCGTCAAAGCCCACAACATGGCCGCCCGCGCCGCGCAGCACCGCATCGCCCGCCGCCGTGTCCCATTCCATCGTGCGGCCAAGGCGCGGGTAGAGGTCGGCCTCGCCAGTCGCCACAAGGCAGAACTTCAGCGAAGACCCGGCCGAGCGCATGTCTTTCACGCTGTATTTGTTGATATATTCATCGGTCGCCGCGTCGCGGTGCGATTTGGAGGCCACCACCATCAGCGCGCCATTATCCGGCGTGGAAACGCGGATTTTTTGACGCGCACCCACTACGTCAACAGTATGCTTGTCTTTGCCAAGCGGGATAATTTCCTCGACGGAATCATCAGTAGATAGCGTGTAGAATAGTCGGTTTTTCGCGGGAGCATAAACCACACCGCATAGCGGCACGCCGTTTTCCACATAGGCGATATTCACGGTGAAATCGCCGCGTCGCTGGATGAACTCCTTGGTGCCATCCAGCGGATCAACGATCAGGAAGGTCTGCGCGGTCAGGGCGTGGCTCGCGGCCTGCTCCTCGGTGATCAGCGTCACATCCGGGAAGGCGGCCCGCAGCCCTGCCGAGATCAGCGCATCCGCCGCCTCATCGGCCTCGGTCACCGGGCTTGCATCGCCCTTCGATTTCACCTCGAAATCGGGGCTGTTATAGACCTCCATGATCCGGTCGCCGGCTTCAAGCGCGAGGCGGCGGATGGTGGGGACAAGCTGGTTGAAATCCATGCGAAAGGCTCCGGTCAGGCGGATCGGCGCCCGGCAGGGCGCGACAGTTGCGTAAAAATCCGTTGTTCCTTATCATCGCTTGCTAAGGGAACGGCAAGATTTCCTGCGCAAGATGCCCGCGTGCCCTGACGGGCCGTTGCTGATGAGGTTGCAGCATGTTCCAACTGGACCGCCCCCGCACGCGCGGAGCCTCTGCATTTGCGATGCTGGAGCTGATTTTTCATGCCTCGGTCCGCCATGTGCGCAAAAGCCATGGCAATGCGTTGTTTGGCCTGTTGATGAATATCGTCCAGACGGTGCTTCTGATCGTGGTCTTTTATACGATGATGAGCATCATGGGCGGGCGCGGCTCTGCGATCAGAGGCAATTTCGTGCTGTATGTGATGTCGGGCGTGTTCATGTTCATGACCCATACCAAAGCGCTTGGGGCTGTCTCCGGGTCCGAAGGGCCAACTTCGCCCATGATGCTGCACAGACCGATGAACACCATTGTCGCCATCGCCTCGGCGGCATTGTCGGCGCTTTATCTGCAAGTGCTGTCGGCGGCAGTTGTGCTTTATGTCTATCACGTCGCCTTCACGCCGATCTCGATTTACGAGCCTGTGCAGGCCATGGGCATGCTCTTGCTGTCTTGGGCCTCGGGGGTTGGGATCGGCATGATCTTTCTGGCCGCAAAACCCTGGGCACCGGATGCTTTGGGCCTGATCAGCCAGATTTACATGCGCGCCAATATGATTGCTTCGGGCAAGATGTTCGTGGCCAATGTGATGCCCGCCCGTGTGCGGGGCTGGTTTGACTGGAACCCGCTGTTTCACACCATTGATCAGGGGCGGGGCTTCATCTTCCTGAACTATCATCCGCAGCACACCTCGATCTCCTATCCGATCATGGTGACCTGCATCTGCATCATCCTGGGCCTGATGGCCGAATTCTTCACGCGGCAGCATATTTCCGCAAGCTGGAGTGCGAAGCGATGATCCGCATCCTTTTGCTTTGGACGGCCTTTGCCAGCGCTGCCCAAGCTGAAACCCTTCCCGCCCTGCGAGATGTGACTGGCGTGTCAGCCGGGGACGTTCTGAATGTGCGGGCCGAGCCTACGGCCTCTGCCCCCGTGATTGCCACGCTGGCCCCCGATGCGACCAGCGTCGAGGTGGTGGAGCAACGCGGCAATTGGGGCTTGGTGAATGCCGGCGAGGCGGCGGGCTGGGCCTATCTGAAATATCTGGCCCCTCGGGCGGATGCGCCCTGGTATGGCGTGGCCTCGACCCTACGCTGTTTCGGCACGGAACCGTTCTGGTCGTTGACCGTGGCACCGGGCGCAGGCGATGTGCGGCGCGAGGAGCCGGGCGTGCCGGAAACCCGGCTGAAACTGGGCGCTGTCAGCGGTGCCGATGGGCATGCCAGCATTGCCTTTGGTGCGGAGGGCCAGCCGGGCGGTGATCTGGTGCTGACTGGCAGCCGTTGTTCGGATGGCATGAGTGACCGGCAGTTCGGCATCACGGTCACCGGCACGCTGCGCCCCGGCCTTTCCGGCGCGGCAGAGCCTGCGCGCCTGCAAGGCTGCTGCTCGGTGAAGCCTTGATAATTTAGCACAAGCAACGGTGGGATTCCGCGCGCTGACTGGCTTGCAGCGCCAATCCCGCCTGCCTATATACGCCACGAAGCCGGGTGGGCGGGCCGCGCCCTCCGGTTGAATTGGGATCGGGGATGGAGGCCTTGTCAGGCTCTGCCCCCACAACATCGCCGAAGGAAGAGGTAGCATTATGGCCAAAGTCATCGGGATCGACCTCGGGACCACGAACTCCTGCGTCGCCATCATGGACGGG
>CALKAA010000219.1 GCA_937983495.1 uncultured Gemmobacter sp.
GCATACGAGATTGTTCAGTGACTGGAGTTCAGACGTGTGCTCTTCCGATCTCTCGGCGATGGCCTCGGCCAATTGGGGGGCGGAGGCAGAATTGGCATCTCGTCACCGGCCCGTGCAGCCTCACTCCACCTGACCGGCCAGCCACTCCATCAGCACCGGGCGCACCGACACCTCGCCCTCGGCCATGCTGTGCAGGATCACTTCGCGCGCCTGCTGCAAATCCACCTGCCGCAGCAGCGCCTTCACCGGCCCGATTGAGGTGGGCCGCATCGACAGCGCCCCGATGCCAAGCGCCGCGAAGACCAGCGCCTCCACCGGCCGCCCGGCATCCTCGCCGCAGAAGGACAAGGGCGTATCACTGGCCTGACACCGCTCCGCAATCAGCCGCAGGAACCGCAGGAACGAGGTGTTCAGCGTGTCATAGCGCTTCCGCACCCGCTCATTCTCGCGGTCAGCGGCAAAGAAGAACTGCTTCAGATCATTGCCGCCAATCGACACGAAATCCGCCAGATCGAAGAAGGCCTTGGGCGCATAGGCCAGGCTCGGCGTCTCCAGCATGGCCCCGATCTTCAACACCTCCGGCACCGGGCGCCCCAGGCGTGCCTCCCGGTCGATCTGCCGCAAGACCACATCGCGCGCCGTGGAGAACTCGCTCAACTCGGTGATGAAGGGGAACATCACCGTCAAGGGCCGCCCCGCCGCCGCCCGGATCAGGGCCTGCGCCTGCATCTGCAACACGCCCGGCTTGTCGAGGCCCACCCGGATCGCCCGCCACCCCATCGCCGGATTCGGCTCATCCTGCGGCTTCATATAGGGCAACACCTTGTCCGACCCGATATCCAGCGTCCGAAACGCCACCGGCCGCCCCTTGGCCGCATCCATCACCCGCGCATAGAGCCGCGCCAGCTCGTCGCGCTTGGGCATCTGGTTGCGGATCAGGAATTGCAGCTCGGTGCGGAACAGCCCCACCCCCTCCGCCCCCGAACTGTCAATCGAGGGCAGATCGGCCATCAACCCTGCATTCATGTTCAGCCGGGTGACCGTGCCGCATTTCGATTGCGCGGGCAGACTGCGCAGGCTCGCATAGCGTTCCTGCGCCTTGGCCTGCATCGCCATCTTGTCGCGGAAACTGCGCACCACCATCTCGTCGGGCCGCAAATGCACGATCCCCTGATCGCCATCGACCAGAACATGATCGCCGTTCAGCGCCTCGGCCACCACGCGCTCGGCATGGATCACCAAGGGGATCGCCAGCGCCCGCGCCACAATCGCGGCATGCGAGCCGACCGAGCCCTCCTCCAGCACCACACCGCGCAAACGCTTGCCGTAATCCAGCAATTCCGCCGGCCCGATATTGCGCGCAATCAGAATGGGGTCATCGGGCATCTGCGCGCCGGTATCAGTGCCCTGCCCGGTCAGGATGCGCAGCAAGCGGTTCGACAGATCATCCAGATCGTTCAGCCGCTCGCGCAGATAGGCATCTTCCACCTGTTCCAGCCGCGCCCGCGCCGCCGATTGCTCTTTCTCCACCGCCGCCTCGGCCGACAGCCCGCGCGCGATGTCCTCCTCCATCCGCTTCAGCCAACCCCGGCTGTTGGCGAACATCCGATAGGCCTCCAGCACCTGCCGCTGGTCCTTGTCGAGCGAGGCCGCCGACAGCAGATCGTCAATCGAGACCCGCAACTGCCCCACCGCCTCGCGGATGCGGTCAATCTCGGTCAGCGGATCATCGGCCACCGGGTTCGTCACCACCACACGCGGCTCGTGCAGCCAGACATGGCCCTCCGCGCTGCCCTCTTGCGCGGTGCCACCGCGGAACAGCCGCGGCTGCTTGTGCAGCGCCTTGAGGCCACCCTCATCGCCCAGGAAAGCGCCCAGCTCGGTCATCTCGGCCACCACCATGGCCACGACTTCCAGCGCGTAAACCTCATCTTCCGAGAATTGCCGCGCGGTTTTCGACTGCACCACCAGCACGCCCAGCCGCTCGCCCACGCGCTGGATCGGCACGCCGAGGAACGAGGAGAAAATCTCCTCCCCCGTCTCCGGCATATAGCGGAAGCCCTTTTCTGAGGGCGCATCCGCCGTATTCACCGCCGAGGCCGTGCGCGCCACGCGCCCCACCAGGCCCTCGCCCAGCTTCATGCGCGTCTGATGCACGGCCTCTTTCTTGAGCCCCTCGGTCGCGCAAAGCTCCAGCGTGTCCTCGTCGCGGAACAGATAGATCGAGCAAACCTCGGTCCCCATGCTATCGGCAATCAGATGTGTGATGCGGTCCAGACGATCCTGCCCCTTGCCGGGCAAGGCGAGACTGTCGCGCAGACGCCGCAGCAATTTGCGGCTGTCACTCTCACTGCGTTCGGGCATGATACCGGGCGCCCTCCTCTCCGATTGCTTTGGCTGGAATGCTTCCGCCCCTTAGATCACGAAAGCCCCGGCGTCGGAAAGCCCCCGCTTGCAACCCATGGCAGCAGACCGCGCATTCCCGCCGCAATATGGAGCAAAAGCGGCTGTTTTGCCCCGTAAGAAGCGCGCTCGGCCTGCACCGCGCCCGCCTTGTGCAGGTGATCATACCGCCAGCGCAAGCCCGCCCGTGCGCGTCACCTCGGCCTCGATGATCCGCACCAGGCTGTCCAGCGCCGGATTGCGCGCCTTGCGCGCCCGG
>CALKAA010000220.1 GCA_937983495.1 uncultured Gemmobacter sp.
CAGCCACAAGAGGACCGCCGCCCCGACCAGCACCAGCAGGGCCAGCGCGGAAAACAGCCCGGCCCCGCGCTGGCGCCTTTTCATTGCAGATCCGCGAAAGCGGCTTGCAGCCGGGCCACGGCCTCGGCCACCTGCGCGCGCGGCGCAGCGATGTTGAAGCGCAGGAAGCTGTCACCGCCCAGCCCGAAACTTTCGCCATGGTTCGCGGCGATTTTCGCGCCCTTTTGCACGCGTTGGGTGAATTCGGGTTTGCTCATGCCGGTGCCGGAGAAATCGACCCAGGCGAGATAGGTGGATTCCAGCGGCATCGAGCGCAGGCCGGGAATGGCGTTCACCCCTTCGTCGAACAGGCGGCGGTTGCCATCGAGATAGGCGGTGAGCGCATCGACCCAGGCCGCCCCTTCGGGCGAATAGGCGGCGGTGGCCATGAACAGGCCAAAGGAATTGGCCGAAATGCCAAGCGCATTCATCCGCGCGGCAAAGCGGGCGCGCAAGGCGGGATCGGGGATGATGACATTGCCGGAATGGCTGCCCGCGATGTTGAAGGTCTTGGTGGTGGCGGTCATCACCACCATGCGGTCCAGCGCCTCGGGCGCGGCGAGCGGCATGACGGTGTGTTTTGCGCCTGCAAAAACAAGGTCATGGTGGATCTCGTCGGAGACGAGGATGAGGTTGTGCTTGATGCAGAACTCGGCCACGGCGCGGAGTTCGGCCAGGCTCCAGACCCGGCCACCGGGATTGTGCGGCGAGCAGAGGATCAGCATGCGGGTGCTGGGCGTCAGCCGCGCCTCCCATGCGGCGGTGTCGAAGGTGTAGCGGCCGTCGGTCACATCGAGCGGGCATTCGATCACCTCGCGCCCGGCGGCGCGGATGACGCGGGCGAAAGCGTGATAGACGGGCGTCATCAGGATGACGCCATCGCCGGGTTGGGTGAAGGTATCGACGCAAAGCGCGGTGCCGTTCACAAGGCCATGGGTGGTGAAGATTGCCTCTGGCTCGACCTGCCAGCCGTGGCGGGTTTCCATCCACCAGCGGATCGCGGCGAGATAGTCGCCTTCATCGCCGTAATAGCCGTAAAGGCCATGGGCGGCCATGCCCTCCACCGCCTTTTGCACGCAGGCGGGGGGCCGGAACTCCATGTCAGCGACCCACATGGCGATACCGTCGCGCGGGGAAACGCCATAGAGTTTCTCCATCATGTCCCATTTCACGGAATGGGTGCCGATGCGGTTGATCTGCTCGTCAAAATCGGGGGAGTGGGTCATGGAAGCCTCGCTGCTGCGGGGCGCAGGGTAACGCGCGGATTGGCGGGTGCAAGGGCGGCTGTGCATTGCGCGGCGGCCCGATTGCAACGAGGCGGGGAACCGCGTAAATCGGGGGAATGATACGCCCTATTCTGATCCATCCCGACCCGCGTCTGAAGAAACTGTGCGAGCCTGTGGCGGAGATCACGCCCGAGATCGTCCGGTTGGCCGAGGACATGCTGGAAACCATGTATGACGCGCCGGGCGTGGGTCTGGCCGCGCCGCAGATTGGTGTGACCAAGCGTGTGATCGTGCTGGATTGCAGCAAGGAGCAGGATGCGCGCCGCCCGCTGGCCATGGTGAACCCGGAGGTGATCTGGGAATCCGAGGATCTGTCGCGCTATGAGGAAGGCTGCCTGTCGATCCCCGAGCAATATGCCGAGGTCGCGCGCCCGGCGGAGGTGCGGGTGCGGTGGCTGGCCTTGGATGGCACGGCGCAGGAGGAGCAGTTCGCGGGCCTGTGGGCCACTTGCGTGCAGCATGAGATCGACCATCTGAACGGCAAGCTGTTCATTGATTTTCTGGGTCCGCTGAAGCGCCAGATGATCACGCGCAAGATGGAAAAGCTGAAGCGCGAACGCGCGCGGCAGGCGTAAGTGGCGGTTCTGCCGATCCTGCGCTGGCCCGATGCGCGGCTGGCCACGCGTGCCGCCGAGGTGGGCGTGGTGACGCCTTCGGTGGTGACGCTGGCCGAGGACATGCTGGAAACGATGTATGCCGCACCGGGCCGGGGCCTCGCCGCGCCGCAAGTGGGCGTGTTGCAACGGGTTTTCGTGATGGATACTGGCTGGAAGGAGGGCGCGCGCGCGCCGCGGGTGTTCATCGACCCCGATATCCTCTGGATGTCAGAGGATCGGGCGGTGGGGCCGGAGGGTTGCCTGTCGCTGCCGGGCCTCACGACCGAGATCAGCCGGGCGCGGGCGGTGCATCTGCGCTGGACGGGCCTTGACGGCCAGTTGCACGAAGATCGGCTGGTGGGCTTTGACGCGATCTGCGCCCAGCATGAGTTTGACCATCTGGATGGCATCGTGACGCTGCATCGGCTGTCGGCCGAGGCGCGGGCGCGGGCCGAAGCGGAGTATCGGGCATGACGGCACGCCCCTGTTTGCAATGGCCCGACAAGCGGCTTTATACCCCCGCCGCGCCGGTAGAGGCAATCACCGACGAAGTGCGCGCGATCTGGCAGGATATGGTGGATACGATGGAGGCGATGCCGGGCTATGGCCTTGGCGCGCCGCAGATCGGGGTCATGCTGCGGCTGGCGGTGGTGGATTGCTCCACCGAGCGCGGGCAGGCCGTGCTGATGGCCAACCCCGAGGTGTTGCACGCATCGGTGCAGCCGCGCGAGCATGAGGAGGCCAGCCCCAATCTGCCCGGCGTCTCGGCGGTGATCAGCCGTCCGCGCGCGGTGACGGTGCGGTTTCTGAACGCGGCGGGCGAGGTGGAGGAACGCGATTTCGTGAACCTTTGGGCGACGAGCGTGCAGCACCAGATCGACCATCTGAACGGCAAGATGTATTTCGACCATCTGGGGCCGGTGAAGCGCAAGATGCTGATTGCCAAGGCGGAAAAGCTGCGGAGGCGCGGGTGAGGGTTGTGTTCATGGGCACGCCGGAGTTCTCGGTTCCGGTGCTGGAGGCGTTGGCGCGGGATCACGAGGTGGTTTGCGTCTATAGCCAGCCCCCCCGCCCGGCGGGGCGCGGCAAGAAAGATCGCCCCTCGCCGGTGCAGGCGCGGGCCGAAGCCTTGGGCTTGCCCGTGCGGCATCCGGTGAGCTTGAAGGGGCCAGAGGCGCAGGCGGAATTTGCCGCGCTGAACGCCGATGTGGCGGTGGTGGTGGCCTATGGGCTGATCCTGCCGCAGGCGGTGCTGGATGCGCCGCGCCATGGTTGCCTGAACATTCATGCCAGCCTCTTGCCGCGCTGGCGCGGGGCGGCGCCGATCCATCGCGCGATCATGGCGGGCGATGCGGAGACCGGCATTTGCATCATGCAGATGGAGGCGGGGCTGGATACCGGGCCGGTGCTGCTGCGCGAGGCGGTGGCGATCGGGGCGGAGGAGACCACTGGCGCGCTGCATGATCGGTTGAGCGCCATGGGCGCGCGGCTGATCGGCGAGGCTTTGGCGCGCTTGCCCGATCTGGTGCCAGAGGCGCAGCCTGATGGCGCGAGCTATGCCGCCAAGATCGACAAGGCCGAGGCGCGGGTGGATTGGGCGCAGCCTGCGGTGCAGGTGGATCGGCTGATCCGCGGGCTGTCGCCCTTTCCCGGTGCCTGGTGCGAGGTTGCGGGCGAGCGGGTGAAGCTGCTGGCCTCGCGTGTGGTCTCGGGCGCAGGCGCAGCGGTCATGGGGGCACCCGGGCAGGTGCTGCATGGGCTGACCGTGGCTTGCGGCGACGGCGCGGTGGAGATCTCGCTGGCGCAGCGCGAGGGCAAGAAGCCGATGGCGCCGGGCGATTTTCTGCGCGGGTTCACGCTGCCGGAGCGGTTGGGCTGATCCTGACGGCATCTGCCTGCGGGGCGATGGCGGTGGACAGCTTGGCTGTGGACAGGGGGGCGGGCTTGCGGCAGTCTGGCGCTTGAGGCGCGTTCAGAAGGCGGTAAGCGATGAATTTTCTGTTGATCCTGATCATCGGCGCGGCGGCGGGCTTTCTCGCCACGCGTTTCATGCGGGTGCAACTGGATGTGATCACAACCATCCTGCTGGGCGTGGTGGGGGCCGGGGTGTCGTGGTTCGTGCTGCGGCTGATCGCCAAGGTGATGGGATCGGGCGTCATGTTCATCGGGGCCATTCTGGGCGCGATGGCGCTGATCTGGGCCTGGCAGACTTTCAGGAAGTGAGGCGTTTGAGCGCCTCTTTCAGCCGGAACCCCTTGCCACCTGCGGCCTGCCACAGCAATTGCCCCTGCCATGCGGCAAAGAGGATGGCGGCGGCCTCGCGCCCCTGACGACCGCCACCGAGGCGCAGCGCAAGGGCGGTTTCCACCTGCGCCCGCCAGGCTTCGGCGCGGCTGCGGAGCGTTTCATCGCGGAATTCGGCTGCCAGCAGGGTGACATCCAGCGTATCGAGCGCCTTGAGAAAGCCTTGTGCGCCCTTGGCGTTCAAGGGGGCCTCGGCCTCGGCGGTGCGGGTTTCGGCTTCCATCCGGTCCCATGCGGCGGCGAGCGCGGCGCGCAGCATGTCTTCGCGCGCGCCGAAGCGCTGCACCAGTGTCGGCCCGGCCAG
>CALKAA010000221.1 GCA_937983495.1 uncultured Gemmobacter sp.
GGAGTGAACGCCCCCTTCCGTCAGCCCGCTCTTGCCAGAGCCTTGCAACCCTTGCGGCGCAGGGGCGAAACAGGCAGCCTTTGCCCATCTGCCGGAGAATGATGATGGATTATGTCTTTAGCCCACCGCCGCCGCCAAGCCTGCCTGTGGAGGGGTGCGCTGCGCGATTTCCGCTGCGGCGCATCCTGTGCGTCGGGCGCAACTATGCAGACCACGCGCGCGAAATGGGCCATGACCCAGACCGCGAGCCGCCGTTCTTTTTCGCCAAACCCGCTGATGCGCTGGTGCAGCATGACGCGGTGATCCCCTATCCGCCCATGACCACCGATCTGCATCACGAGGCCGAACTGGTGGTGGCCATCGGCACTGGCGGCCATGACATCCGGGCAGAGGATGCCTTGCAGCATGTGTTCGGCTATGCCGCCGGCAATGACCTGACACGCCGCGACCTTCAGGCGCAAGCCAAGGCCGCGCGCAGACCTTGGGATATGGCGAAGGGGTTTGATGCCTCGGCCGTCATCGGCACAATCCGCCCCGGCGCGGCCCCGCCCGAGGGGCGCATCCGCTGCATCGTGGCGGGTGAGACAAGGCAAGAAGCCGCGCTGTCAGACATGATCTGGCCCGTGGCCGAGGTGATTGCGCATCTGTCGCGGCTGATCACATTGGCGCCCGGCGATCTGATCATGACCGGCACCCCTGCCGGTGTCGGCCCGATCCGCGCGGGCGAAACCTGTATCGTGGAAATTGACGGCCTCGCCCCCGCCACCGTGACCCTGCAATAGCAGAAAGGCCCGGGGTCTCCCCCGGGCCTTTCCAATTTCCAGCAGCACGCTTAGCCGTGATAGGCGCTTTCGCCATGCGAGGTCTGGTCCAGACCCTGACGCTCGCTGTCGCTGTCCACCCGCAGACCGCCCACCAGCAGGCCCACCAGCTTGAACAGAACGAAGGAGATGATGCCGCTGAACACGATGGTCAGGGCGACCGATTCAATCTGGATCCAGGTTTGTGCCCCGATCGAATAGTCGTCGCCCTTCACGCCACCCAGCGAGGCTGCCGAGAACGGGCCGACCAGAACCGCACCGACAATGCCGCCCACGCCATGCACACCAAACACGTCAAGGCTGTCATCATAGCCCAGCTTGATCTTCACGACGGTGACGAAGAAGTAGCAGGCCACCGAGGCGATCAGGCCAAGGGCAATCGCCCCCATCGGGCCAACGGTCCCGCAAGCCGGGGTGATGGCCACCAGACCGGCGACCATGCCCGAAGCGGCGCCCAGCATCGAGGCTTTGCCCCGCAGCAGCCCTTCCAGCGCCGACCATGCGGCCGCAGCGGCAGCGGTAGCGACGAAGGTGTTGATCATGGCCAGCGTCGCACCGCCATTGGCCTCAAGGTTGGAACCGACGTTGAAGCCGAACCAGCCGACCCACAGCATCGAGGCCCCGATCATGGTCATCACCATCGAATGCGGGGCCATGTTTTCCTTGCCATAGCCGACGCGCTTGCCGACCACGAATGCCCCGACCAGCGCCGCGACACCGGCGTTGATATGCACCACGGTGCCGCCCGCAAAGTCGATCGCGCCATGCTTGAACAGCAGGCCATTGGCATCCCAGACCATATGAGCCATGGGGAAATAGCAGAAGGTGCCCCACAGAACCGAGAACAGCAGCACGGCCTTGAATTTCATCCGCTCGGCGAATGCTCCGATGACCAGCGCAGGCGTGATCGCGGCAAAGGTCATCTGGAACGCGATGAACAGATATTCCGGGATGACATAGCCAGCCGAGAAGGTGGCCGCCATGCTGTCCGGCGTCACGCCCGCCAGAAACAGCTTGCCCAGACCGCCCCAATAGGGCGAGTCGCTGCCGCCAAAGGCAAAGGAATAGCCGTAGATCACCCAGACCAGCATCATCAGACAGGCCACGAGCGTGGTTTGCATCAGGATCGACAGCATGTTCTTGCTGCGCACCAGACCGCCATAGAAGAGTGCCAGGCCCGGCAGGATCATGAACAGAACCAGCACGGTCGAGGTCATCATCCAGGCCACATCGCCCTTGTCCATCACGGGCGCGGCCTCTGCCACGACCTCGGTGGTCGCGGCGGCGGCGTCAACGGCAGCCTCCTGCGCCCAGACCGGCAAAGTGGCCAGCGCAGAAAGCGCGGTCAGGCCGGAAAGTTTCATCAGGTTTTTCATGGTTTTCTCTTGTCCTTCCACCCTGGTCCGTTCACAGCGCGTCGTCGTCGGTCTCGCCGGTGCGCACCCGCACCGCGGCCTCGACATCCAGCACGAAAATCTTGCCGTCTCCGATCTTGTCCGTGCGCGCCGTCTTGCGGATGGTTTCCACCACCTGATCGGCAAGGCTGTCGGATACGACAATCTCCAGCCGCACCTTCGGCACGAAATTCACGGCATATTCGGCACCGCGATAAATCTCGGTATGGCCCGACTGCGAGCCGAAGCCCTTGATTTCGGTTACCATCATGCCGCGCACGCCAATGGTGGTCAGCGCCTCGCGGACCTCCTCCAGCTTGAACGGCTTGATTGCAGCGATGATCAGTTTCACCTGTGATCCCCTTTTTCTGGCAGGTGGCCCGAGGCTGGCGCGCCGGACCTTGCGCCCTCAAGAAGGCGGGGAATGCTGCACATGCACAAGTTTTCAGCCCTGCCGACGCGGGCGAACACGCGCCATGTTGCACATTTTTTGCACAAATCCCCGCATATGATGAATTTTTAAGCGGCGCAGAACTGCGAATCGCCACCGCCCCCACTCCACATTCACGACGTGGCGCGGTAAGATTCCGGCAAAACACAAAGATCACGGGCGTATCGGGCATGAGTGGATCGGGAAAATCGTGCGTGGCGAGGGTTGGGCGTTTGTCGCGCATTTTCCGCCTGTGGGCGCGGCGGCTGCGGCGGGCCGAGCGAGCGC
>CALKAA010000222.1 GCA_937983495.1 uncultured Gemmobacter sp.
AGGCTGCGCGCGAGGCCCGGCCCGAAGGGGGCAGAGATCTGCGCCACGCTGATCGTCACCGCGCCGCTGGCCCCGGCTTGTGCCGCAGCGGTCCAGGTCCAGCTGGGGCTGGGCACCGTCGCCTCGGCCAGCACGGTGGACCCTTGGGTCACACGGACGAGATAGCTTTCGCTTTCCTCGCCCAGGGGCACCTCGGCCCCTTGCCAACTGTCGCCGTCGATCCGGGTGCGGCGCACCCATGCCAGCGCCAGATCACCCGAGGCCGCCCGGCTGGCCCGCAGATGCACCGGCGCATAGGGCCGCAGGCCCACGCCGGCGAAGGCGCGTTCCACATGCACCACGCCCGGATCGTCGAAGCCAAGCGCCCCCAGCCCGACCCGGTAATGCCGGGGCAAGCCCCGCGCCGCCGCCGCCAGATCAAGCTGCACCAAGGTCCGGTCCAGCAGCACCACCTGCGAGCCGATGGGCCATTCGGCGGGCATCAGCGCATCGGTGCCCAACTGGCCGCGCAGCCGCAAGGACAGTTCCCAGGTGCGGGGGGCAACCAACTCGGCATTGGCGAACTGGAACACCTCCCAATCGCCGGTTTCCGGGTTGCCGATCGCCATGGCATTGGCCCCGTTCAACACCGCGCCCTGCGAGGCCGAGGCCAGCGTGCCCGCGCTGAGCTTCACCCGCAGGCCCGGCCCCTGATCCCAGAACCCGGCATCGGCAGCGGGCAGCACGGTTTCGGTGCGCCCCACCGTGGCCGAGGCCGCAATGGTGCGGTTAAACACATAGCCCGCGTCCTGATCCGAGGACCAGACCGACACCGCCCCGCGCCACGGCCGCGCCGAAATGGCGATATGGGGCGCATGTTCCACCTCCTCGCCGGTCATCAGCGGCAGATCCAGAAACACCGGATAGACCGGAAGCTGCGCATTGAAGACGCGCGGCACCACCGGATCGCCGGGATGATCAGCAGGTTCATAAATGCCCGACTCGGTGCGCGCGGCCTCGACCATCAGGCTTTCGCCCAGTTCCACCCGGTCGATGCGGTAGCGGTCAGTGCCGATCCGAACCACATCGCCCGCGCCCAGATACGCGGCAGAGGGCGGCAGCGCAAAGCGCAAGCCATCGCGCGAGACCCGCGCCTCGGACAGCCAGCGCTCGGCTATGGTCACGCTTTCGGCCCCGGTCAAGAGCATCGGCAGATCGGTCTGCGACACTGCCATGCTGGCCTCGTCGGGGTGGCGGGCCTCGGAAACCCGCATCTCGAACTCGGCCTCGGCCTCGTAATGACCGACCAGCACCCGGCCCGAGACCTCGATGGCAGCGCTGCGGCTGGCTTCGATCCGGCCCGGAAGATCGGGGTGCAAAGCCAAGCGCTCCACATCAACGTCGTTCGCCAACTGCGCGCTCCGCATGCGGAATTTCAAAACACCGCCCCGATCCACGGCATCAAAGCCATGCGCCAGCATCAAGGCCTGAAGCGCCGCGCGCCCGCTGCCCATCTGCTCCAGCGCATAGCCGCGCACCACGCCCCGAAGATCGCTGACATCAAAGGCCGAAAGCCCGCTGCGCTCGCAGATCTCGGCCACCACCGCCGCCAGCGCCTGATTGGAGGCCCGCCCGGTCAGCCAATGGCCCCGGCTGTAATTGTCGCCATCCGACCAGACATCCGACTGGTTGGGGAAAGCCGGGAAAGGCCGGGCATCCCAGGCCCAGACAAAGGCGTGGTCCATATCCACCATGCGCCCGGCATAAAGCGTGGCCTGCGGGTTGTTGGCCCCCTCGGCCCAGAACTCGCGCATGGCTTGCAGATAGGCCATCTGCATCAGGTCATCGCGCCGCCCGCTGGAATATTTCGGCAGCACCGATTCCGAGGATTTCGGATCCAGGAACTTGTTGGGCTGGTTCGCGCCCTTGTCGATGGCAGCGCAGCCGTATTCGGTGAACCAGACCGGCTTCGAGCCCGGCACCCAATCCGTCGGGTTGGCTTGCCGCACGCCGTTCAGCCGCTCGTGATGCAATTCGCCCCACCAGTTGCGAATGTCCTTGTAGCGCCAGATCCAGGGCTCGTCATGCGCGCCATCGGTGATCGGCTTGCGGATCTGCGCAGCCTCACCCTCCGGGCTGTCATAATACCAGTCATAGCCCTCGCCACCCATGACATTGGCCTTGAGATAGGCCAGATCATAGGTGGAGCCATAGCTCGCATCGGCGTGGTCCTCACCATCGCGCCAATCGGCCAGCGGCATGTAATTGTCGATCCCTACAAAGTCGATATTCGGGTCGGCCCAAAGCGGGTCGAGGTGGAAATACCGATTGTTGCCGGTGGTATAGCCGAAATACTCAGTCCAGTCGGCGGCGTAGGAGATCTTGCAGGCAGGCCCCAGAATGGCGCGCACCTCAGCCGCAAGGGTGCGCAAGGCGGTAACAGCGGGGAAGCTGTCGCCTGGCCCCCGAATGGTGGTCAGCCCCACCATTTCAGAACCGATGCAGAAGGCATCTACCCCGCCCGCCGCCGCGCAGAGATGGGCGTAATGCAGGATGAAGCGACGGAATTTCCATTCTGCCGGGCCGGAATAGCTGACAGTGGTGCCGTTCACACTGAAATGCGCCGGCGTGGCCGTGCCGAAAAACGCCGCCCCCTCGGCGGCCGCCGCAGCCGTGCGGTCGGTCGTGCCCGCGCGGCCCGGGGCCTTGGCGGTGGTCACTCGGCCACGCCATGGCAGCACCGGCTGATCCCCCGCATCCGACCACGGATCGGGCAAGCCATTCCCCGCCAATTGATCC
>CALKAA010000223.1 GCA_937983495.1 uncultured Gemmobacter sp.
GGGCTGCGATGATGGCCGCCGTGGCGATTGGCGCCTATCCCGACATGCGGTCCTGTGTGGATCACTGGGTGACGCCGCTGCTGGAACCCGCCACCCCGCCAGACCCTGAGTTGAGCGCCGCCTATGCGCGGCTGTTTCCGGCTTTCACCGCCGCGCGGCAGGGGCTTGGCCCCACATGGGATGCGCTTGCGCAGGCCCGCCGCGCTGGCCTTCACCATGGACAAGAGCAATGAACAACGCGTCAGATGTGATCGACCTTTTCGTCATCGGCGGCGGCATCAATGGCGCGGGGATCGCGCGGGATGCGGCGGGCCGGGGGCTGAAAGTGGTGCTGTGCGAGAAGGATGATCTGGCCGAGGGCACCTCGTCACGGTCGGGCAAGCTGGTGCATGGCGGCTTGCGCTATCTGGAATATTACGAATTCCGGCTGGTGCGCGAGGCACTGATCGAGCGCGAGGTGCTGTTGCGCGCGGCACCGCATATCATCTGGCCGATGCGCTTTGTGCTGCCGCACAGCCCGCAGGACCGGCCCGCCTGGTTGGTGCGGCTGGGGCTGTTTCTGTATGATCATCTGGGCGGGCGCAAACGGCTGCCCGGCACGCGCAGCCTGGATCTGCGCCGCGACCCGGAGGGGATTGCGGTGCTGGATCAGTATACGCGCGGCTTTGAATATTCGGATTGCTGGGTGGATGATGCGCGGCTGGTGGTGCTGAACGCGCTGGATGCGGCGGAGAGGGGCGCGGTGGTGCTGACCCGCAGCCCGGCCGTGTCGGCGCGGCGCGAGGGCGGGTTGTGGGTGGTGACCACCCGCCATGCCGTGACCGGGGAGGAGAGGCAGTTCCGCGCGCGCTGTCTGGTGAATTGCGCGGGGCCCTGGGTCTCGGATGTGATCAACCGGGTGGCGGGGGCCAATTCCAGCCGGAATGTGCGGCTTGTGAAGGGCAGCCATATCATCGTGCCGAAATGGTGGACTGGTGCCAACGCTTATCTGGTGCAGAACCATGACAAGCGGGTGATCTTCATCAACCCCTATGAGGGCGATCTGGCGCTGATCGGCACCACCGATATTGCCCATGATGGCCGCGCCGAGGATGTGACAGCGGATGAGGCGGAGATCGACTATCTGATCGCTGCCGTGAACCGCTATTTCAAGGAAAAGTTGCGGCGGTCGGATGTGATCCGCAGCTTCTCGGGCGTGCGGCCGCTGTTTGACGATGGCAAGGGTAACCCTTCGGCGGTGACGCGGGATTATGTCTTTGATCTGGATGAGGCGGGCGGGGCACCGCTGCTGAATGTGTTTGGTGGCAAGATCACCACCTATCGCGAGTTGGCGGAGCGGGGCTTGCACCGGCTGCGCCATGTCTTTCCGGCCATGGGGGCAGATTGGACGGCAAAGGCCCCCCTGCCGGGGGGCGATATGCCGGATGCGGATTTTGAAAGTTTTGCCAATGGCTTGCGCGACACCTACCCGTGGATGCCGCGCCCGGTGGTGCAGCATTACGCCCGGCTTTATGGCACCTTGACCCGCGAGGTGGTGGGCGAGGCCACCGGGCTGGAGGGCCTGGGGCGGCATTTTGGCGGCACGTTTTATGAGGCGGAGGCGCGGTATTTGCGCGCCCGCGAATGGGCGCAGACGCCCGAGGATGTGCTGTGGCGCCGCACCAAGCATGACCTGCACCTGACCCCCGACCAGCGCGCGGCTTTTGCCGACTGGTTTCATGCTTCTGCCTGAGGTTCCCCGATGCCGCTGACCCTATCGCTCAACACCAACCCGCTGGTGAACCGCTTTGCCGAGGCCGATGACCTGATCGACTGCGTGGCGCGTGACCTGCGCATTCGTGACCTGCAACTGACCCATGAGTTCATCAACCCAAGCTGGCCCGCGCCGGTGATCCGCCGGGGCGTGCGGCAGATGGCGGCGGCACTGGCGCGGCGCGGCGTTCGGGTGACCTCTGGCATGACCGGGCCTTATGGGCGGCTGAACCATTTCGGCCACCCGGATCGTGAGGTGCGGCGCTATTATGTGGATTGGTTCAAGGCCTTTGCCGATATCATCGCCGATCTGGGCGGAACCTCGGTGGGCACGCAGTTTGCCATTTTCACTTATCGCGATTTTGACGATCCGGCGCGGCGCGAGGCGCTGATTCAGACCGCGATCGACTGTTGGGCCGAGGTGGCGGAACATGCGAAAGCGGCGGGCCTGAGCTATGTGTTCTGGGAGCCGATGAGCGTGAAGCGCGAATTT
>CALKAA010000224.1 GCA_937983495.1 uncultured Gemmobacter sp.
AAAAGGAGATTGCCATGCGCCCCCGTCGCGCCCCGCCCGCCCCTTTGATGCTGACCCGTCGTGCCCTAGCTAATAACCTGGTGGCCGGGGCTGCTGTCGTGGGTCTGCCCGTGCGGCCTGCGCATGCGCTGCCAATGCTGGACCCCGCTTTGCGGGATGCGGCGTTGCGCGGTCTGGCTTTGGCGGGGCATCGCGGCGATCCGGTATCGGCTGCGGCGGCGCAGGCTGCCATCGACCATCTAACGGAAACCGACCCCGAGGGTGCGCTGCTGGCGCGGCTGTATCGGGCGCTGGATGTGCGCCCCTCGCAATATTATCGCGCAGATATGCCGGAGGCTGCCCCTGCGCAATTGGAGGTGTTGCATAGGGCCATTACCACTTCGCAGCCGCTCTTCTTTGGCTATACCGATCTGTCGGATCAACAATCCGAACGCGAGGTCTTGCCTTTGGCGCTGGTGCATCCGCCGCAAGGCGTGAAGCTGCTGGCTTGGTGCGAGGCCGCGCAGGGGTATCGCCAGTTCTTTGTGCGGGCAATGCGTGATCTTGTGGTGCGACCGGGTGGCTTTGCTGACCGCCGCATGGCCCTTTTGCAAGGTTTGGTCGAGAAGGAAGGCGCCTGATCGCTCAGGTGCCGATCTTCTCCACCGTCAGATTGCCGTTGGTGTACACGCAAATATCGGCGGCAATCGCCATGGCCTTGCGTGCGATGGTTTCAGCGTCCAGCTCGGTCGACATCAGCCCCCGCGCCGCTGCCAGCGCATAATTTCCGCCCGAGCCGATGGCCGCCACATCATGCTCCGGCTCCAGCACATCGCCCGCGCCAGTCAGCACCAGAAGGTCGCGTCCATCTGTGACAATCAGCATGGCCTCAAGATTCCGCAAGTATTTGTCCATACGCCAATCTTTCGCCAGTTCAACGCAAGCGCGGGCCAATTGGCCGGGCGTCGCCTCCAGCTTTTTCTCCAGCCGCTCCAGCAAGGTGAAGGCATCGGCGGTGGAGCCTGCGAAACCACAGACCACATCGTGCCCGCCGGCTTTCAGGCGGCGCACCTTGCGGGCGGTGCCTTTGATGACCGTCTGCCCAAGGCTTACCTGCCCGTCACCCGCCACCACAACTTCACCTCCGCGTCGCACCCCGATGATGGTGGTGCCGTGCCAGCCCGGAAACTTGTCTTCTGCCATCATGCTCTCCCTTGCTTGCCCAATATGGCCCTTGCCTGCGCAGGCGACAAGCACACCAGATGTTGTAAGCACGTCACAGAATTTCTGGTCTGAACCAAGAACATAGCCTGTCTCACAGGCTGAATTCGGGGTGCGCAATGCTGCCATGCGATAGCTGCGGCGCAGCACAATTTCAAATTGTAGCGGATAAGATAAGTAGAATATCTATATGTTGATTTGCAGCGCAGCGACGCTACTGCCACCATCCGGTTCAAATGTGGCAAAACCATGGTGGAAATCAGAGAAAATGCGGCGATCCATGAACTGCCCCCTAGAAATTGTGTCGGAACACAGCTATTCCTAGTGATCAATCGGACCCCGCAAAGGGGCCAATAACAACTTCCACGGGCCGAGCAGCCCGATTTGAGGCGGAGTAGTACGATGGTTCAGGCGATTGAATTCGCCGTCCGCAATTCTGCGGGCGCGGTTGTTCATGGCACCGCCGGTGGCGCGGGCGCAAATTTCATTCAGATTGGGTCGGGTGAGCAGGTTTCGCTGCATCTCTCGCAATCCAGCGTTCTGGGCTACGAGCGCAAAGGCAAGGATCTGATCGTCAAACTGGTTGACGGCACTGAAATGACCTTGTCCGGCTTCTATGACGTGCAGCCTGGGCACATGAACAGGCTTTATCTCTCTGCCAATGGCGAAGTGACCGAAGTCTTGCTGCAAGATGCGGGCGAAGGCCCGATTGTCGCCAGCTATGGTCCGGTGGATGCCTGGAACAAATTCTCGACACTTGATGATCTGCGTTTTGAAGCAGGTGATGCTTATGCAGATTCGCAGATCTATTCGGATGAGCCTGCTGGCATGGGTGCCCTTGCGCCGGGCCTGATGGGCGTCAGCGGTCTTGGTGCTGCCGCCATTGCAGCGGGCCTGTTGGGCGGCGCTGCTTTGCTGGGCGGCGGTGGCGGCGGTGATGGTGACGGCACCGGCGGCGATGACGACGACGACAATGGCGGCGACGACGACGACGATGACAACGGCGGCGATGACGACGATGACAACGGCGGCGATGACGACGACGATGACAACGGCGGCGACGATGACGACGATGACAACGGCGGCGATGACGACGACGATGACAACGGCGGCGATGATGACGACGATGACAACGGCGGCGATGATGACGACGATGACAACGGCGGCGATGACGACGACGATGATGACGGCGAGCATACCCCGCCCACTGTCGACAACCCTGATGCGGACTCGACGCTGACCACCAATACGCAGGATCCCAAGCTGGTCGTGACCGGCACGGGCCATCCGGGCGATACGGTTGTCGTCGTGATCGGCAAGGAATCCCAGACCACGACCATCGGTCCCGACGGCAAATGGGGCGTGGAGTTCAAGGGCGACAACTTCCCGGCTGATGGTGATTACAGCTCGACCGTCACCGTGACGGGCGGCGGCCAGACCTGGACGCTGGACGGGCCGGACTTCCTGATCGACATGACCCCCCCGCCGGTTGATGCAACCGTCGGCGTGGAAAGCGTGGGCGATGTGGAAAACGGTGCCGAATACAAGGATGGCGTGACCATCGGTGGCACCACTGAGGCTGGCGCAACGGTTGAAGTGATCATTGGCAACAAGTCGCACAGCGTTATCGCTGGGGGCGATGGCAGCTGGTCTGTGACCTTCACCACCTCGGAAATCGCAGATGGCGAACACACTGTCGCCGCCACGATCACCGCCACCGATCCGCTGGGCAACAAGACCACGATCACCGAGAATGTGGTGATCGACACCCTGACCAGTGTCGCCTTCGATGACACCCAGATGGGTGACAATGTCATCTCGGGCGGCGAAAAAGCTGCGGCTGCGGGTGTGACCCTCAGCGGCACGGGCGAGGTTGGCGCGTCGATCACCGTCAAATTCGAAAACGTGACCCGCACGACCACCGTCGGGGAGGATGGCGCCTGGAAAGTAAACTATGCTGGCAGCGAAATCCCCAGCGGTACCTATGAATCCACGGTGACCGTGACGACGGAAGACAAGGCTGGCAACACCGCCACCGACAGTCATGTGGTGAAAGTGGATACCGAGGTTTCGGGCAAGATCGACACCTACTCGACCCATGATGGCAAAGATGACGCCATCCTGAACAAGGTCGAGGCGCAGGACGGTCTGACGATCACCGGCACGGTCGAAGCAAATACGGAAGTGCTGGTCTCGTTCGATGGCAAGACCTTCCACACCGCCACCGTGACCGGGACCTCCTGGACCGTGACCATCCCTCCGGGTGAGATCCCGGCAGGCGAGAAGCTGGCCGATGTGGTGGTGAAGCTGAAGGATCAGTATGGCAACACCACCACGCTGACCGACAAACTTCAGGTCGATCAGGTGGTGACGGGCTTCAATGTGGGCAAGTTTGCCGGCGACAATGTGCTGAATGCGGAGGAACGCCATGACGGCGTGACGCTGACCGGCAAGGTGGAAGCGGGTTCGACCGTGTATATCACGCTGTCGAACGGCACCACTGCGCAGGTTGTCGCCAATGCTTCGGGTAACTGGTCGGCGAACTTTACCGCCTCGCAACTGCCTGACTTGGCCGATGGCACGATGAATGTATCGGTCTATGCGGTGGATCGCGCCGGGAACTTCAGCTCTACCACCGTGATCCCGGTCAAGGTGGATACCGAACTGCCAGATGTGTCTGACTTCGTCCGCTTTGAAAAAGACGTGGATGGAGGCATGGCCAGCGTGCGTCTGAACACCGATGGCAACTATACTGCCGCTTCGGAAGATCAGTATGAATTCACCCGCGTCAATGCTGACGGCTCGGTGACCAAGCTGACGACTGACTCGGCCAATATCGGTGGCGACACCTTGTTCGAGTTCACCAATGGCAAGGTTCCGGATGGCACCTTCCTGGTGGTGACAGCCGAAGATCGCGCGGGCAACGAGAACAGCTCGTTGATCATCGTCGATAACAAGGGTGCCGTGGGCGAGGTGAACCTGGGCAATGTGGGTCTGGCAGACTTTGACTTCAGCCAGATCGACCTGCGCGAAGCGGCGGGGGCTGAACTGACGCTGTCGGCGACCGATCTCAACCGCTTGACCGGGCTGAACGAGGAGCTGCTGATCAAGGGCGGGACGGATGACACCGTGAACCTGACCGGCTTCGGCTCGGCCACCTATACCCATGAGAACGGCCACCACATCTATACGCTGGGCGACACCGTTCTGCGTATCGAAGACGACGTCAACGTTAATACGATCTGACGGAGGGGCGCACATGCCCGGCCATCGCGGTCTCACCAGACGTGCCGGAGCCTTGCGCTCCGGCCCGGCGATCCTGCTCACCCTGGCCTTGGCCGGGTGCATGGGCAGCGATGGTCCGGGCGTCGCCAAATCCAGCATGACCCCCGGCGGCGAAATCCGCCGGGCGGGCGACGACACGCAGAACCGCTCGGCCATCATTGGCGAGTTGCTGTCGCGCAAATCCATCCTGCCGAGCTCGGGTGCCTATGCCGAAGTTGCGCAGGCGGTGATCGAGGCCAATGCTGCCCCCGCGCGGGCTGAGTTGCGCGTGGCGCGACTGAAGGCTGAGGCACGCGCAACCAACTGGCTGCCGTCGATCCGGCCTTCGCTGTCGCTCACCGATCTGGGCGAAACTTTCGCCTCGCTGCTGATTGAACAGGTGCTGTTTGACGGGGGCGGGCGCAAGGCCGAGCGTGCCTTTGCTGCCGCCGATGTCGAGGTGGCCGCCACCACGCTGGCGCAAGATTTCAATCAGCGGGTTTTTGAGGGGCTTGGGCACTACATCCGCGCGCAGCGCGCATTGGAGCAAGCCAGCCTCGCCAATCAGGCCGTGGGTCGGATGGCCGAGTTTGAGCGCATCGTGGGCATTCGGCTGGAAGGCGGCATGTCTGATCGTTCAGAACAGCGCATCATCCAGCAAAAGACCTCGGAAATGCGCGCCAAGGCCAATGACGACCGCTTTCAGGCGCAGCAATCCATCGCCTCGCTGGAAGCCATGGCCTCGCGCCCGCTGTCTGGGCTGTCGGGCTTGCAATCTTTGCCCGCCGATATTGGCGCCGCAGAGCCGCTGGCCGTTCTGAAAGCGCGCGCCGAGGGCAGCCGCAGCATCGCCGAAGCCGACATGGCCAAATCGGGCTATCGTCCGGGTCTCAAGGCGGTGGCTAATCTGAACCAGGATGGCGATGTGGAAAGCGGCCTTTCGGTCGATTTCGACAATGCGATCGGTCTGGGCACCGGGGCCGAGTTGGAAGCGCTGGCCATGACCGGCGAACTGGCTGATCGCCGCATCGCCCGCGCGTCTGACGAGGCCAGCCGCAGCCTCATCGCGCTGCAACACGAGATCACCACGCTTCAGGCCCGTCGCGCTGAGGGTGAAACCGTGCTGGCGCAGACCGGGGCGACTCTTGACATGTTCACCGAACAGTACAAGGTCGGGCGACGCTCGTTGCTGGAGCTTGTGAACATGTTCGAAAGTTGGTCGGGCATGCAGCGGGAACAGGCATCGCTGAAGTATGAAATTGCCCTGTTGCAGCTGCAAATCGCGCGCGACAGGGGTGTATTGGTGGACGGGGCAGCATTGTGAGCGAAAATCGGATCATCGCCTTTGACATCAACGCCAGCCGGACAACCTCCGCTGGTCAGCAACAGCAGGTCGTGGCACGGCCTGCTGCGGCGGTTCCTGCGGCCCCACTTGCCAACCGCCACGCTGAAAAGATTGCAGCGCGGGCGCGGCTGACCTCGATTTATCTGGGTTTGTGTGGTGCCGAGGTGCCGGTGTCGGATCTGGGCGAGCAGATCGAGTTGGCCAATCGCAGCAATGACGTGCCGGGCCTTTACGAGATTGCGCGTGCGCTGACCCGCATGGGCATGAGTGCCCGCGTCGACAAGGTGCCCGCGCTGATGCCGTCACTATGGCCTGCATTGGCGCAAATGACCTCGGGCCAGATCGTGCTGGTGCTTGGCCAGACCGAAGACCGCCTGTCAATCTATGATGCCAGCCTGCCCGACAAGCAGTCGGAAGCCACCGTTGACGAATTTGTCCCGGTTTTTGAAGGAACGATCCTGCGCGCCCGCCCTTCGCTGGAGCAGCTGGAAACCCGCCATATCGAGAGCAAGAACCCCTCGCACTGGTTCTGGGGCGAGTTCCGCAACTTCCGCCGTCAGTTTATCGAGGTTGCGGCGGGTTCGCTCGTGGCGAACCTGCTGGCCGTGGCGGTCGCCATGTTCTCCTTGCAGGTTTATGATCGGGTGATCCCGCATCAAAGCCAGGCGACGCTGTGGGTGCTGGCGCTGGGCGCGATGCTTGCCGTCATGATGGAAGGTTTCCTGAAAATCGCGCGCTCGACCCTGATGGACCTGACCGGCCGTCGCATCGAACTGGCAGTGCAGGAACGTCTGATGGAACGGCTGTTGGGTATGAAGGCAGGCCCTAACCGCGCCACGCCGAGCCAGACCTTTGCCGCGATGCGCGAGTTTGGGGCTGTGCGCGAGTTCTTCACCTCGACCACCATTGGCACGCTGGCCGATTTGCCTTTCCTGCTGATCTTTTTTGCGCTGGTCGCCTCGATCGGGGGAAACCTTGTCTGGGTGTTGATTGCCGGTTCGCTTTTGATGGTGCTGCCCGGCATCTTCTTTCAGAAGAAGATGATGGCGCTGACCAAAGAAACGCAGGGGGCCTCCACCCGCGCGGCGCGGTTGCTTTATGAAGCCGTCTATGAGCATGAAACCGTCACCACGCAGCGCGCGCAAGACCGCATCCGCCGCGTCTGGGCGGAGCTTTCGGCGCTGTCGGCGGTGAAGAATTCGGATCAGCGGCACCTCTCCTCGATGCTCACCTATTGGGCACAGGCGATGCAGCAGTTGACCTATATCGCCGCCGTGGTGATTGGGGCTTATCTGGTGTTTGCCGGCGAATTTACCGTTGGCACGATCATCGCCATCGGCATTCTGACCTCGCGCACCCTTGGGCCGCTGTCGCAAGTGGCGGGGACCATGGCGCGTTGGGCCAATGTCCGCGAGGCGCTGGCCGGGCTGGATGCCATCGCCGGTGCGCCGCAGCAGGAAGAGGCAGGCCGCCACTATCTGCGCCGCGAAAAGATCACCGGGCAATACGAGCTGCGCAATATCGAGTTCAGCTATGACCCGAAATCGGCCCCGGTGGTGGATATTCCGGGCATTGTGATTCCACAGGGACAGCATGTCGCCATTCTCGGCTCCAACGGCTCGGGCAAATCAACGCTGCTGCGCCTGCTGGCGGGGCTCTATGACCCGACCAAGGGCCGTGTACTGATTGATGGCGTGGACCTGGCGCAGGTGCATCCGCGCGATCTGCGCCGCGGTGTCGGCTATCTGGGTCAGGATGTGCGGCTGTTCGCAGGCACCATCCGCGACAACCTGAACATGACCCAGTTGGAGCGGGACGATAACCGCATGTTGGCCGCACTGGATTTCGCAGGCCTTGGCCCCTTCGTGCGCAACCATCCGCGCGGGCTGGATCTGGAAATCCGCGAGCTGGGCGAGGGCCTCTCGGTCGGGCAGAAACAGTCGATCGGCTGGGCGCGGCTTTGGCTGCAAGACCCTTCGGTCGTGCTGCTGGATGAACCCACCGCCGCGCTGGATCAGACGCTGGAGGCTACGTTGGTCAGCCGCTTGCATCATTGGCTTAAGGGGCGGACGGCAGTTATCGCCACCCACCGCGTGCCGATCCTGCAACTGACGGAACGGACGCTGATCCTGCAAAATGGCAAGATGGCCGTGGACGGCCCGCGTGATGCCGTGCTGGCGCATCTGAGCAAACAGGCAGGTGCCAAATGACCGCTATTTATGATCACGACATTGCCGAACAGAATGGCCGCCGCCCCTCGATGACCATCTGGGCTATCGGGGCTGTGGTGGTGCTGTTCCTCGGTTGGGCCGCGATTGCCTGGGTGGCCGAGATTGTGCATGCGCCAGGCACCGTTGTCTCGTCCTCACGCCCGCAGATCATCTCGAACCTCGAAGGCGGTATTCTGGCAGAACTGAACGTGTCAGAGGGCGATGTGGTGGAGCCGGGGCAATTGCTGGCCCGGCTGCAAGGCACGCAATATCAAAGCCAGGCAGATGATCTTCTGGATCAGATTGCCACTCTGGAAATTCGGCGCCTGCGGTTGGAGGCCGAGGCGTTGGGTGTGGTGGAATATGATGTGCCCGCCGAATATGCGGCGCGTGTGCCCGATATTGTTGCTTCGGAAACCGCGTTGCTGCATGCCCGGCTGTTCGACCTGAAGATGAAGAAGGAAAGCGCCGAGCTGATCCTGGCTCAGGCCCAGAAGGAATTGGATATTCTGGAAAAGATGGTGGCGATGGAAGTTGCCCCGCTGATCGAGCTCACCCAGGCCCGCAAATCCAAGGAAGAGGCTGAAGGCCGTCTGAATGACATCATCACGGCGATGGAGCTGGACCGGGCGACCACCTATTCCGATACGCTGGCCAAACTTTCCACGCTGAAACAACAGATGAAGGCCGCGCAGGATCAACTGACCCGCACAACGCTGGTGGCCCCCATGCGTGGGGTGGTGAACAAGCTGTCCATCACCACCATCGGCGGCGTTGTCCCTTCGGGGCAGGAGATCATGCAGATCATCCCCTTGGGGGACGAGTTGTTCATCGAAGCACGGGTGAAACCCTCTGACATCGCGCAGGTCCGCAAGGATCAGGAGGCGACGATCAAACTCACCGCCTATGACTACACCATTTATGGCACATTGCAGGGCAAGGTGGATTTCATCTCGGCTGATACCTTCAAGGATGACCGCTCACGCAACCCGGACGGTGACCCACATTACAAGGTGACGGTGCGGGTGGACCTGAGCAAGCTGACAGAACGGCAGCGCACCTTGGAAATCCGGCCTGGCATGTTGGCCGACGTGGAGTTGCAAACCGGCGGCAAGACGATTCTGACCTATCTCACCAAGCCGCTTTACAAGTCACAGCAGGCGCTGCGCGAACGCTGAAAGGGGCGGCCTGCGGGCCGCCTTCTTCTTTATGCAGTATTTGAAACTTTAAGTCTCCGTTCACTGCGACCTGATACTTCTGGGATCGGGTGAATAACGGGGTGTGTGATGGCCGGCAAAAACTCTGCCGCGCCAGTCATCATCAAACGAAAGAAGATTGTCGGCGGCGACGGGCACCACGGTGGGGCGTGGAAAGTGGCCTATGCCGACTTCGTGACCGCCATGATGGCGTTCTTTCTGTTGATGTGGCTGTTGGGCGCGACGACTGAAAAACAACGCAAGGGTGTGGCGGATTACTTCAATCCGTCTATCACGATGGCAACTTCGGGCAGTGGATCGGATGTTCTGGGGGGCGATACCGTAACCCCCGCCGATGTTGCGCCAAATTCGGGACAAATTCCCCTGAACGGTCACGCCAAGGGGCGTGAGATGACGCCTGCTGAAGTCAGGGAGATGAAGTCCGATGTGGACAAGCAACTCACGGCTTTCGCAGGCGAAAGCATGACGATGAAAAATGCCCTCCGCCATGTGGTCACCCGCGTGACCGATGAGGGCCTGGTCATCGAGATTTTCGACCTTGAAGATGTGAAACTGTTCGATGCTGAAACCAGCCAGCCCAATCCGGTGCTGCGCGAAATTTCTGTGGCGCTTGCCGAGGTGCTTGCCCCGGCGGTGAACGGGATTGCGATCAACGGGCATGTGCGGTCCTATCCTGTAACTCTGCGCGAAAACCCGGTCTGGAGCCTGTCTTCTGCCCGTGCCGAGGCCATGCGCAGCCTCTTGCAGGCCAACGGTTTTCCACCGGCTCGCCTGCGCCGCGTGACAGGGCACGCCGATCGTAAGCCGGTCACGGCAGATCCGATGGTGCCGCGCAACAACCGGCTGGAGGTGATCCTGTTGCGCAATGATCGGTGAATCGATCAAATTGTGGCTATTAGGCAGAAATTAAGACGAAGGGCGCAGGGTCAGCTTTGATCGGGAATCGAAGCTTAGAAAGGCACCCACCCATGACGATTTCTTCTGCTCTCAATGCTGGCGTAGCCGGTTTGAATGCCAATGCTTCGCGCCTTGGTACCATTTCAGACAATATCGCGAATTCCAGCACCTACGGCTACAAGCGCGCCTCCACCGAATTCGAATCGGTTGTGTTGTCACGCTCTGCGGGCACCGGCGTCTATACGGCGGGCGGCGTGCTTTCCACGGCGTCCCGGCTGATTGACGAACGCGGCGCGCTGGTGGCGACATCCAACGCACTCGACCTTGCGGTTTCGGGGCGCGGGATGCTGCCAGTGACCTCGAGGAACGATGTCAGCGCCGCGGGGGTCATGGATGGTTCGCTGATGATGACCACGACAGGGGCCTTCCGGCCTGATGAGAACGGCGTGCTGACCACCGCTTCCGGTCTTGTGCTTCTGGGGTGGCCGGCCAATGCAGATGGTTCGATTCCGACCATGGCGCGCGATACCACCAATGGCTTGCAGCCTATCATCATCAATTCCAATCAGCAGGCTGGCGATCCCACCACGCAAATGCGACTGGGCGTCAATCTGCCCGCTACACAGACCGAGCCTGGTGCGTCTGGCGACCCGATACCGCTGTCTGTTGAATATTTCGGAAATCTCGGCACGTCCGAAACGCTGGAAATCACCTTTACCCCCACTGTCGGCGCCACCGATGGCTCAAATGAATGGACGCTGGAGATTCGCGATTCTGCCCAGGGCGGCGCGGTCGTCGGGGAATATATGCTGACCTTTGACGACAGTCGCACCAATGGCGGCACGCTGGCTTCGGTTACCGCCGTAACTGGTGGAGCCTATGATCCGGCAACCGGCAATGTCCAGCTGACACTGGATGGCGGCCCCTTGCAATTGACACTTGGCAAACTGGGTGACTCCGCCGGCATCACGCAGCTCTCTGACACCTTCGCACCCACGGCAATTTCCAAGGATGGTTCGCCTGTCGGCAATCTGACAGAGGTCACCGTGGATGAGAAGGGTATGCTGAAAGCCACCTACGATACCGGCTTCACGCGCACACTTTACCAGATCCCCCTGGTCGATGTTCCCAATATCAATGGCCTCCAGGCAGGCAGTGATCAGACCTACATGATTTCCACCAATTCCGGGTCGTTCTACCTGTGGAATGCGGGCGATGGCCCGACCGGGGCGGTTGCAGGCTTTGCCCGTGAAGGCTCCACAACCGATATGGCAGCAGAGCTGACAAATCTGATCCAGACGCAGCGCGCCTATTCATCCAACGCCAAGGTGATTCAGACCGTGGACGAGATGCTTCAGGAAACCACCAATATCAAACGCTAAGGACATGACATGAGCCTGACCTCCGCCATGAACTCGGCGATCAGCGGCCTCGCCGTCAACAGTCGCCTCGCCGATCTTGCCTCCACCAATATCGCCAATGCAGCAACGCCTGGATATATGCGCAGGCAGGCCGATGTCACTTCCATCGTATTGGGTGGTGAGGGTGCGGGGGTCACCATTGGCGGCATTCGCCGGGATGTCAGCCTCTACCTTCAGAACGAGCGTCGTGGGGCGGAAGCTGCGGTCAGTCACCAGGATACGCGAGCAGCTTTCCTGTCTCGCGTCGAAGCCAGCTTCGGCACGGATTCGGAAAACAGCCTGATGGCTCGAATCGCGCAATTCGATACGGCGCTGATCTCTGCCACCAGCCGCCCCGAATCCGAAGCACGTCTCTCAGGAGTGCTTTCCTCGGCGCAGCAGATCGTCGATCACATCACGGGAACTGCCAGTTCAATTCAAAAGGCCAGAACCGAGGCTGACAGTGCGATCGCCGCTGAGGTCGGCCTGCTGAACTCGGCTCTCGCGCAGGTGGAAGATTTGAATGGCCGCATCATGGCGGCCAACATTGCGGGTCGCGATTCGACCAGCTTGCAAGACCTGCGGCAACGCCAGATCGACCAGATCTCTGGTATCATCCCGTTGCGGCAGATCCCGCGCGAGAATGGCGTTATTGCGCTCTACAGCACCAGCGGTGCCCCTCTGGTGGATGGCAAGGCATCAGAGTTCGGTTTCACCGCAACTCGTGCCATTACGGCGGAGATGAATGTTACCGACGGTCCGTTAAGCGGTCTGACAATGAATGGCCGTGCCATGAGCACCCGGGACAACGGCTTGCTGTCTGGTGGCAGTCTTTCTGCACACTTCGCCGTGCGCGATGAATTGGCACCGGCTGCACAAGCCAAACTGGACGGTTTGTCGCGCGATTTGGTGGAGCGGTTTCAGGCCAACGGACTTGACCCGACGATTGCGCCTGGTGCCGCGGGGCTTTTCACGGATCAGGGGGTTGCCTTTGATAGCGCCGATGAAGTCGGACTTTCGGCGCGCCTGCAAGTCAATGCCGCTGTTGATCCCGAAGAAGGCGGTGCACTCTGGCGCTTGCGTGACGGTCTTGGTGCCACAGTGGCCGGTCCGGTCGGCGATTCCACATTGCTGAACAGTCTTCGTGGTGCCTTGATCGCCGAAACGGTGCCCTCCAGCGCAACTCTTGACGGTGGTCAGCGCAGTCTCGCTTCCCTTGCCTCCAATATCACATCGCAGGCTGCGCAGGATCGGGTGACGGTCGAAGATCAACTGACCTTCGCCCAGTCACGGGCCACCACATTGCAGGAACAGGAGCAGGTTCATGGGGTCGACACAGATCAGGAACTCCAGAATCTCTTGCTGATCGAGCAAAGCTACGCGGCAAATGCACGGGTCATCCAGGCCATTGACGATATGCTGGCAACTTTGATGGAGCTTTGACATGAGCCTCGTTTCTCTCGGTGATCTTGCGCAAAGCCTGATCCTGCGTCGCAACATGAATCACACGAAACTTCAGGTGCAGACCCTTTCTCAAGAAATGACAACGGGCGTCACCTCGGACATTGCGCGCCATCTGCGCGGTGATCTTGGCCCTCTGAACGGCCTTGGCCAAACACTGAGCCATTTGGAGGGTTATAGGTCGGTTTCCACAGAGTTGGAGCTTTTTGCAGGTTCGATGCAAGCTGCCCTCGAAAGCCTGGATGGCTTTGCATCTGCGCTTGCCACGCCGCTGCAAGCCGCCTCAGTGGCAGGGGATGCGGCTTCGATTGATGCGATGGGGGCCGAAGCCCAACAAAAATTCGAGGCCGCAATTGGCCTGCTCAATACGCGCGTCGGAGATCGGGCGCTGTTTTCCGGGAAGGCGACTGATCGCACACCATTGCCGGATGGCAGCGCCATTATCGCTCATTTACAGAGCCTTGTGGCGACCGAAACCACTGCCGAGGGCGTGCGCGATGCCGTGTTCTCCTGGTTTGACGATCCGGCAGGCTATTCGGCGACCTATGCTGGTGACGAAGCTTTGTCGGCAGTCGATATTGGCCATGGAGAGAATGCGCGCCTGGCAATCACAGCCGAAGCCGATGGGGTGATTGAAACCCTGAAGGGGCTGGCGATTGCAGCACTGACGGCCAAGGGTGCAACCGCATTGCAGAAGGATGAACGCGCCGCGCTTGGGATCATGGCGGGGGCCAGTCTGATGGCCAGCCAATCTGCGCGCGCGGATATGCGCGCCGATCTTGCGGTAACAGAAAACCGCATCGCTGCGGCACAAACCCGAAACAGCGCGGAGACGACAGCGCTTGAAATCGCGCGGGCGAAGTTGATCGAGGTCGATGCCTATGAGGCTGCGACCGAACTCACCGCAGCACAAACCCGGCTTGAGACGATCTATGCCGTCACATGGCGCCTGTCCTCCCTCAACCTTGCGAGCTATCTGCGATGATCCGTCTGATCCTGTGCTTCATGCTTCTGACCTTTCCGGCCATTGCTGGCCCGATCCGGATCAAGGATCTGGTCGAATTCGATGGCGTCCGTGGCAATGACCTGGTCGGCTACGGTCTTGTTGTGGGGCTGAATGGCACAGGCGACGGCATTCGCAATGCGCCCTTTACGGAAGAAATCATGGCCAATCTTCTGGAAAGGCTCGGTGTGAACGTAAATGGTGAGGAATTCAGGCCGAAAAATGTTGCCGCAGTGATGGTGACGGCCAGTCTGCCGCCATTTGGTCGCTCTGGCGCGCGCATTGACGTGACGGTTTCCGCAATCGGGGATTCCAAGAGCCTGCTAGGCGGAACCTTGATCATGACGCCGCTGAACGGGGCGGATGGACAGATTTACGCAGTTGCGCAAGGAACGATCATTGCTGGCGGCATTTCTGCTGAAGGCGATGCTGCGAGAGTTGTGCAGGGGGTGCCCACGGCGGGCGTTATTCCCTCGGGGGCGCGGATCGAGCGTGAGGTCGAGTTTGATTTCACATCTGTTACGTCGTTGAGGCTGGCGTTGAGAGAGCCCGATTTCACCACTGCGGCAAGGATAGAAGACGTGATCAATCGGGAGTTCGGTCGCGACATTGCCATCATGACAGATGCCGGAACTGTATCGTTGGATCTGACGCGCACAAGAATGGCATCTCCGGCGCATGCCTTGGGGCGTCTGGAAAACTTGCTGGTCGAACCGGAGACAAGGGCGCGGGTCATCGTGGATCAACGCTCCGGGACGATTGTGATGGGGTCTGATGTGCGGATCAGCAGAGTCGCTGTCGCTCAGGGTAACCTCACCTTGCGGGTCGAGGAGGCACCCGTAGTGGTGCAGCCCAATCCTTTTGCTGAGGGGGAAACGGTTGTGGTGCCGCGCAGTAATGCTGCGATCGAGAAAGAGCCAGGAACAGGTTTGGCCGAATTGCCGGATACGGCAACCCTTTCGGATGTTGTTGCAGGGCTGAATGCGCTTGGTGTTGCGCCGCATGACATGATCGACATTCTCAAAAGCATCAACGCTGCTGGCGCTCTTCATGCCGAGTTCATCGTGCAGTAGGCGCATATTTTTTGGATGAAGTGCCAAAATAATGTGCGCTTGTGGTGAAAGTCACCGCCTCTCCTGTGTCTGACATCTGGAGAGCTTGTCGATTTCACGCTTCAGCGCAGTCTGCCTCAGACGGAGGAAGACATGCTGGACGGGAAGGCGTGGCAAACGCTGCAACGCAGCGCAGGGGTGGCAAAGATCGAGATTTGCGCTGGCCATCGTGGCGCGCGGCTTCGTAAGCTGCGCCAAGAAGGCAGCGCCAAGGTGTTCTTGCCGAAAGGGGCTCCGAACGAAGCGGTGTTTCTGAACACCTCAGGCGGTTTGACCGGAGGCGACCAGCTTTCATTCAGTTTGGATCTTGATGCCGGACTTGATTTTACAGCGACGACACAGACAGCAGAGCGCGCTTATGCGAGTGCTGAGGGCGTCGCAGAAATGCGGGTCAATCTGACTGTTGGTGTTGGGGCGCAGCTTGCATGGTTGCCGCAAGAAACCATCCTGTACCAGAATGCCAGTTTAAACCGGGTCACGGATATATCGCTGGCGCAGGGGGCGACCTTTCTCACCTGTGAGATGGTCATTCTTGGTCGTCATGCGATGCAAGAGCAGCCGGATACCCTTCACCTGCATGACTTGCGTCGCATTCATGTTGGCGGGCGGCTTTTTTGGTCTGAAGCTGTCCGGCTTGGTCCTGATGCGATCAATCGAAAACAGGGCGCTGCCCTTCTCGGTGACAGCAGATGCTTCGCCACTCTGGTCATGGTTGGCCAAGGGGTTGAGGCTGCCGCTCCTGCGCTGTTGCCCTATCTGGATATAGCAGAGTGTGAAGCAGCGGTTTCTGCCTGGGGAGGCAAGCTTGTCTTGCGGGTTACCTCCCGTCACGGCTGGCCGCTGCGTTGCCAGATTGCCCGTATCCTGTCCTGCTTGCGAAGAAAGCCGCTGCCCCGCGTGTGGCAAATGAACGGAGACATTCTATGAATCTCACCCCCCGCGAGCGCGAAAAGCTGCTTGTAAGCCTGGCTGCAATGGTGGCCAGAAACCGTCTCGCGCGTGGCGTAAAGCTCAATCACCCCGAAGCCATCGCCATGATCACCGACTTTGTCGTCGAAGGTGCGCGCGATGGCCGTTCGGTTGCGGATCTGATGGAGGCTGGGGGGCATGTGATCACAGCGGAACAATGCATGGAGGGTATCGCAGAGATGATCCATGCAGTTCAGGTCGAAGCTACCTTTCCTGATGGCACCAAGCTGGTGACCGTTCACCACCCCATTCGCTAAGAGGTTAAAATGAAATACTATCTTTCTGTTTTCGCCCTCTTGCCCGCGCCTGCCTTCGCGCATGGCGGCCATTTGGGGGATCTGGCCTTCATGTCTGGAATTGCGCATCCGCTCGGTGGTGCCGATCATGTCATGGCCATGGTGGCGGTGGGGCTTTGGGCGGCCAGCCTGGGCGGGCGTGCGATCTGGTCCTTGCCTGCCGCCTTTGTCGTTGCGATGTGTCTTGGTGGCGTGGTTGGGGCGCTGGGCCTGCCATTACCCTGGGTCGAACCGGGTATCCTCGTTTCCATTCTCATTCTTGGTGGGTTGGTTTCGTTGGCGGTGCGGGCTTCGCCGATACAGGGGGCTGCATTGGTTGCCATGTTCGGATTGTTTCACGGCCATGCCCATGGGGCCGAGGGGCCAGCAGATGGCATGGTGTTTTACGCGGCAGGTTTCATCTTGTCGTCATTGGCGCTGCACCTCATGGGGCTGCTGACGGGGCGCATGCTTCATGGGGCAGCTTTGCGGGTTTTGGGCGGTGCCACGGCGATGGGCGCGGTCGCGCTGGCAATGGGGGGCTGACATGATCCCGGGAGAGGTTTTTCCGGGCGATGATCCGATTGTCCTGAATGAAAGGGTCGCCCCTGTTATTCTGATGGTGGAAAACACCGGCGATCGCCCCATTCAGGTTGGCAGCCATTACCACTTTGCTGAAACCAATGCTGCGCTTGGCTTTGACAGGGTAATGGCCAGGGGCATGCGTCTGGATATTCCGTCCGGCACAGCCGTGCGGTTCGAGCCGGGACAGGGCCGGGAGGTTCGTCTGGTACCATTCGGCGGCATGCGGCGTGTGTTCGGCTTCAATCAAGATGTCATGGGAGATCTGTGATGGCGGTCAAAATCTCGCGCTCGGCTTATGCGGCGATGTATGGGCCGACCACCGGAGACCGGCTGCGGCTTGGTGATACCGAGCTGATCGTCGAGGTCGAGCGCGATCTGACATTTTATGGTGAAGAGGTCAAATTCGGTGGTGGCAAGGTGATCCGGGATGGCATGGGGCAAAGCCAGGTCTCTCGTGCCGGTGGGGCCGTCGACACTGTGATCACAAATGCGCTGATCATTGATTACACAGGAATTTACAAGGCAGATATCGGCATCCGGGATGGGATGATCGCCGCGATCGGCAAGGCAGGTAACCCGGACACACAGCCGGGGGTGACCATCATCATTGGACCTTCCACCGACGTTATCGCGGGCGAGGGACGGATCATCACCGCAGGTGGTATGGACGCGCATATCCACTTCATTTGTCCGCAACAGGCCGAAGATGCGTTGCATTCCGGCGTGACTACGATGTTGGGCGGTGGCACCGGCCCATCGCATGGCACGCTGGCCACCACCTGCACGCCCGGTCCTTGGCATATTCACCGCATGTTGCAGGCTTTGGACGCGGTTCCGATGAATTTCGGGGTTGCGGGCAAAGGGAATGCCTCGTTGCCGGAAGGGCTGATCGAGCAAGTCCGCGCCGGAGCTTGCGCCATGAAACTTCACGAAGATTGGGGCACCACACCCGCCGCCATTGATTGTTGTCTGTCTGTTGCGGATGAGATGGATGTGCAGGTGATGATCCATACCGACACGCTGAACGAGTCGGGCTTTGTGGAAAATACGCTCGCGGCGATCAAGGGCCGGACCATCCATGCCTTTCATACCGAAGGGGCGGGTGGCGGCCATGCGCCTGACATCATGAAAGTGGTCAGCAGCCAGAATGTGATCCCGTCCTCGACCAATCCGACGATGCCCTACACCGTCAACACGGTGGAGGAGCATCTGGATATGCTGATGGTCTGCCACCACCTTGATCGGTCTATCCCCGAGGATGTGGCCTTTGCCGAAAGCCGTATCCGCAAGGAAACCATCGCCGCAGAAGATATTTTGCACGATATGGGCGCATTTTCTGTAATTTCCTCTGACAGTCAGGCCATGGGGCGGGTGGGCGAGGTGATCACGCGCACCTGGCAGACCGCACATAAGATGAAGGTGCAGCGGGGGCGGTTGGCCGACGAGACCGGGGCCAATGATAACCTGCGCGTCCGTCGCTACATTGCGAAATACACCATCAATCCGGCCATTGCGCATGGGATTTCGCGGCACATTGGCAGTGTCGAGGTGGGAAAACGGGCCGATCTGGTGATCTGGCAGCCCGCCTTCTTTGGCGCGAAGCCCGAGATGGTGCTGATGGGCGGCATGATCGTTGTGGCGCAGATGGGCGACCCGAATGGTTCTATCCCCGTGCAGCCGATGTATTCACGACCAATGTTCGGTGCCTTGGGTCGCGCGCGGGGTGAGGTTTGCGCTACCTTCCTGTCTGCTGCGGCGATGGCCGAAGGGGTTGGTGTTACCTTGGGTCTGCAAAAGAGACTCTATGCGGTCGAAAATACCCGCAACATCGGCAAGTCGGACATGCGGCTCAATTCCGCAACCCCTGAGATCGAGGTGAACCCCGAAACCTATGAGGTGCGAGCCGATGGCGAATTGCTGACATGCGAACCGGCGCGCGAACTGCCGCTCG
>CALKAA010000225.1 GCA_937983495.1 uncultured Gemmobacter sp.
TCAGGAACTACCGTCACGACCTCGAACTGCTTTGCGCCCTGCTCGGCGAGCTGCTGCATTCATATTTGCTGACGATCCAACCCGGCGCGTCGGAGGGGAGTTGATCGTCGATATTGCCCTGGAAGGAGGCAAAGACCTTGGCCGAGCGCGAATTGTCGACCATGGGCACGGTGTCGCCAGGCAGGGCGCGGTCATAGACGATGAAGGCCACCGCCACCAGAATCACCCCGCGCGCCACGCCGAACAGGAAGCCAAGCGCCTGATCGAGGCCGCCCAAGATCGACTGGTTCACCCAGCTTGAGAGCAGCGGCGTGAACAGGGCGGCAATCACGAGGCCAATGGCAAAGACCGCGGCAAAGGCCACCACGATCGACAATTCGCAACTGTCGCCGATCACCTTGGAGAGGACCGGGATTTCCTTCACCAGCGGTTGCGCCTGTGCGGCAAAGGCATAGGCCAGCACAGCCGCGCCGATCCAGCCCGCGATGGCCATGATCTCGCGGATCAGGCCGCGCGAATAGGCGAGGATCGCCGACAGCACGATGACCGCAGCCACCACGCCGTCAATGATGGTGAAACCTTCCATTCCGTTCACTCCCTCGGGTGCGTCAGCCCGCCCCGAACATTTCGCCCACGAAAGCCGTCAGATCGGCCATTTCGCGCAGGCGCATCCCCTCTGCCAGCCCCGCCTTGGATCGGCTGGGCAATACCGCCTGTGAGAAACCAAGTTTCGCCGCCTCTTTCAACCTGTTTTCGGTCTGGCCGACCGGGCGCAGCGCGCCAGAGAGCGAGATTTCCCCGAAAAGCACCATGTCGGGCGGGATTGCCACATCCTCACGCGCGCTGAGCAGGGCGGCGGCGATGGCGAGATCGGCGCCGGGTTCGGAAACCCGCATGCCGCCTGCGACGTTCAGGAAGACATCCAACCCGGTGAAGGGGATGCCGCAGCGCGCCTCCAGCACGGCGAGAATCGTGGAAAGGCGGCCCGAGTCGATGCCCACCACGGTGCGGCGCGGCGTGCCGAGATTGGAGGGCGCGACGAGGGCCTGCACCTCGGTCAGCACCGGGCGCGTGCCCTCGATGCCCGCGAACACCGCCGAGCCGGGCGTGGCGGATTCGCGGTCTGACAGGAACAGGGCGGAGGGGTTGAGGACTTCAGACAACCCGTCGCCCGTCATCTCGAACACGCCGATTTCATCGGCGGGGCCGAAGCGGTTTTTCACCGCGCGCAGGATGCGGAACTGGTGGCCGCGCTCGCCTTCGAAATAGAGGACGGTATCGACCATATGTTCCAGCACGCGGGGGCCTGCGATGGCGCCCTCTTTGGTGACATGGCCGACGATGACGATGGCCACGCCCTTGCGCTTGGCGAAGGTCACGAGTTCATGCGCGGCGGCGCGCACCTGGGACACCGAGCCGGGGGCGCTTTCGACATTATCGAGCCACATGGTCTGGATCGAGTCGATGATGGCGAGTGCCGGGCGTTCGGCATCCAGCGTCGTGAGGATGTCGCGCAGGTTGGTTTCGGCCCCGAGGCCCACAGGGGCGTTTTGCAGGCCAAGGCGTTGCGCGCGCATGCGCACCTGCGCCGCCGCCTCCTCGCCCGAGATATAGAGGCATTTCAAGCCGTTGCGGGCGAAGCTGGCGACGGCCTGCAAAAGCAGCGTGGATTTGCCGATGCCGGGATCGCCACCCACCAAAATGGCCGAGGCGGGCACGAGGCCGCCGCCCAGCACCCGGTCCAGCTCGCCGATGCCGCTGCTGGCGCGGGGGGGCGGTGTGTCTTCGGTCGCCAGATCGCTGATCGGGATGGTGCGGCCCTTTTGCGTGGGCTTGGGGCCGGAGGAGAGCGCGACCTCCTCGACCACGGTGTTCCACGCGCCGCAGGCATCGCATTTGCCCGCCCAGCGGGGGGTGACATTGCCGCAGGCGGTGCAGGAGAAATTGCGTTGTTTGGCCATCAGTGCCAAGCCTCTGCTGTCAGGGTCAGCGAGCGCTGGCGCGCCGCGACATCATGGGTGTCGGTGACGAGGATCAGTTCATTCGCCGCCGTCTCGGTGGCGATGCCGTGCAGGGCGGCGCGCACCTGGGCGGGGGTGCCGACGGCAGAACAGGCGAGCATGGCGGCCACTTGGCGTTCCTCGCGCGGGGTCCAATCCAGCGGGCCGGGGGGCATCTGGTAGCGGCGATTGCCGCGCACGAGGCCCAGAAAGCCCTGCTGCATGGTGGTGAACAGGTGCTGCGCCTCGGGTTCAGACTCGGCGCAGATCACGTTCACCGCGACGATGGCATGGGGCGCGGCAAGGCGGGCCGAGGGGCGGAAATGGCTACGATAGACATGCAGCGCCTCGTAAAGCTGGGCAGGCGCGAAATGCGAGGCGAAGGCGAAGGGCAGGCCCAAGCGCCCGGCCAGTTGCGCGCCGAACAGGGATGACCCCAGAATGAGCATCTCCACCTCGGCCCCGGCGGCGGGGACGGCGGTGATGCCAAGGTCATTTTCGGGTGCGAACCAGCCCATGAGTTCCACCACATCCTGCGGGAAATGCTCGGCCCCTTGCGGGTCGCGGCGGAGCGCGCGGATCAGCGTTGCGCCATCGGTGCCCGGCGCGCGGCCAAGGCCAAGGTCGATGCGGCCGGGATGGAGGCGGGCGAGGGTGCCGAATTGCTCGGCCACGATATAGGGCGCGTGATTGGGCAGCATGATGCCCCCCGCGCCAATGCGGATGCGCGAGGTTTGCGTGGCCACATGGGCCAGCACCACCGGCACGGCGGCCGAGGCGACGCCGACCATATTGTGATGTTCGGCCACCCAATAGCGTTTGAAATCAAGTGCTTCGACATGGGCGGCGATGCGGGCGGCGTTGTGCAGCGCCACGCCCGGCCCCTGATCCTCGCGCACGCGGGTCAGATCAAGCAAGGAAAGCGGGATCATTGCGGGCTCCGCAGGAAGATCGAGGTGAGGATGCAGGCGGTGAAGAGGTAAAGGCCCCAGGCGGTTTCCACCGTGCCAAGGCCGATGCCCTTGGCGATCACCACATAAAGCGCGATGAGAAAGATGTCGGCCATGGCGAGTTTGCCCAGCAGGGCCAGCGCCGGTTCGGCGCGCGGGTCGAGCAGGCCGAAATCGCGCAAGGCCCGGCCCAGCACCTTCAGGATCGGCGCGAAGATGGCGCAGAAGGTGACGAGAAGCGCGAGGATCGGGTCGCTTTCCCACAGCGATTGCAGACCGGAGATGACCGAGATCTCTGACAGGCCAAACAGCGGCAAGAGGCCCGCGCGCAGGAGGGGCGCGAACCATGCGACCGGGAAGGCCACGAGAAGCGCAAGGTTGAGGTATTTCGGGAGGGTGTTTGACATGCGCGCGATCCTGCGGCGAAAGCCGGGCGGGTGCAAGGGCGGGGGACGGATCAGACAACGCGTCGCGTGACTATGGTCAACTGG